>RPPU01000454.1 GCA_003819975.1 Desulfobacteraceae bacterium | reverse complement strand
TGACGACCACGAATCGCCTCACGCCTCTTAAGAAAAGCATGCAGGTCGATCTATGTGAAGTCGGTTATTTTCTGAAACAAACCGAAGATCAGGAAAGCCTGACGCTTTGGCGCCGGGACAGTCCTGTATTGGATGAAAACCTGGAAGAAGGCGGCCAGGCTTATGAACTGGTCCGCGGAGTTTCCGCCTTGGAAATCGCCTATCAGGGCCCAGACGGGCAGGAAACCGATTCCTGGGATACAACCGTCGACGACCAGGAAAAACAAGTGTTGCCGGTCTTGATCCGCATTCAGTTGACCCTGCAGGACGATCAAGGCAAAAACCATGTTTTTATGACCGCCGTGCATCCCCGGCTGGCGCAAAGGAGTGAACAATAACGAAATCCCGTGGAAACGGGATTTCGTATAAAATATGCGATCTGCAACCATCATAAAACCGCATTCTGCTCCAACCGGAGCTTCCGGAGAACAAGGCGCCATCCTGATCATCACTTTACTGATCATCGCCGCCTTGACCGCCCTGACCCTGGCTTTTTCCGAGGAATCTAGGGTGGAATTAAATTTGGCGCAGTTCTCCAGGGAGACCCTCCAGGCTCGCCAGATGGCCGCGGCCGGATTCAACCTGGTGTTGACCGAAATCGACAAACCGGCTGAACAGAAAAAAAAAGAGTTTGAGGAAACCAAGCGCGACTGGACTCAATTCGGTCCTCTGATCTTTCCGGATCCCCTGCCGGACGGCATAACCGTTGAAGGACGATATCTGGATGAAAGCGGTAAAATCAATTTGGCTTATTTCGCCGGATTACTGGAAAAAAGAGATACGGAAAAGGCGACCGATAACGAAAAAAAAGAGGTCGAAACGATCAGGGAACAATTGAAGCGGTTCTTCAAGTCCCTGGGCCTTGAAGAAGAATCCGAAAATTCATCCCTTGTGGCTTGCCTGGAAGATTGGCTCGATCCCGAAATCGATCCCAATCTCGAAGGCGCGGAAGACGATTACTACCTGGGTTTACCCAATCCCTATCCCTGCGGCGACGGTCCGCTGCTCACCATTGACCAAATATATCTGGTTAAAGGGTTTGAAGAACTTAAAGGGAACGACGAAAACGGCCAAAAAAAAATCACCGACTTCCTGACGATTTACGGCGACGAAAGAGGCCGGATTAATATTAATTCGGCTCCCAAAGAAGTCTTGCAAAGTTTGTCGGACAATTTGAACGTGGAGGCGGTTATCGAATACCGGCAAAAAAATTACGAGATCACCGACATCAACGATGTACCCGAACATGGCTTAGACGCGGGTGAACTCGCAAGGCTCATTTACCGCAACGAACAAAACCGTCCGGCTTGCTATTCGATTGAATTGAAGATAAAAGTACAGGAAGCTGAAGTTCATCTAAAGGCCGTGGTAAAAATCATAACCGAACAAGGCCAACCTAAAAAATATAACACCTTATACTGGCGGATCATGTAATTATGCTGCAAATCGTAAAAGAATTGTTATCGGTCAAATCGATCGTGGGACTGGAGGCGACGAACCAATGGGTCGGGGCCGTACAAATCTCGGGCAATCCCCAAGCGCCTGAAATCGAACGCACGGCTCTCTATACCGTCACCGACCCGGAAAAGCCGGAAAATGAATTGCAGGGTTTTCTGGAAAGAGAAAACTTCAAACCGGAAACCCTGGTATCCGGGCTGCCCACGCCCGCGGCCGTTATCCGGGAAATCAATTTACCCTTGGAGAATATTCATAAGATCGAAAAAATCATCAAGTTTCAGATGGAACCTTTTATGCCCTTTTCCATCGATGAAACAGTGGTCGATTTCGTACTGACTCCCGTTAAAGGCCAAATCCTGACCGCGGGAGTTAAAAAAACGGATATCGCCGAACACTTGCAAACCCTGGCCAACATCCGACTTGAGCCCAGAGTCATTGGGGTGGCCGATCTGGCTCTTTTCGGTCTCTATAGCCGGACTCAACCCGATCCGGAGCATGAACCGATCGGACTCATTCATTTGCATGCCGACTATCAAACGATCCAAATCATTTATCAAAAACGCCTGGATCTGATTAGGGTTTTGCAGGGCGGAGCCGATCCGCTGGCGCCTATTCAGGAAACCATCGGCTTATATCAATTAAAAAATCCGGACCATGCCTTGCAGGAAATCCTCATCACCGGTGAAGCCGCTTTAGCGGAGGATCTGCCCGATCGAATCAACGCTTTGACCGGGATCAAAACCTCCCTGTGGAAACCGTTCGATCATTTCAAGTCGCCTTCACGCTCGCTATCGCCGGAAATGCAGGCCCGTCTCAGCGTTCCCCTGGGTCTGGCCGTCAGCGCGCTGAATGGCTCATCCAAAATATTTAATTTACGCAAAGAAGAATTTCGCGTTAAAACAGCCGCCGAACTCAAACGCCGCACCGTTTTCATGTTGAGCGCCTTGTTCTTGTTGTTGACGCTCTTGGCCCTGAATCTGTGGTATGATGTCCATGTTAAAAAAGGCATTCACAAACAATTGCAGGCTCAAAATCGGGCTTTGTTTTTAAGCACAGCTCCCGACTTAAAAAACGTACCATCCGGATCTGAAAATGCGGAGATGCAGAAACTACTCGATCAAAAAACAACCCAATATCGATGGATCGACGAAATGATCGCTAAAGGGACGGTCCTTGATATTATCCGGATCTTGACCGAAGTTGTGTCCAAAGAACCCAATGTCCGGCTGGATAACGTATCGATCGAAGAAATCAAGACCGTGCATATCGACGGGGTGGCCCCCACTTTCAAGGGCGTGGACAACCTCAAAGAAAGTCTGACAAAAATAAAACTGTTCAAAACCGTGAACCTGGTCAGCGCTAAAATGGAAACCGTGGACAACAAGGACAAAGTCGTAAAATTCAACTTTGTATTGGAGCGCAACGAATGAAAATTAATCCCCGCGAAAAATTAGTGCTCATTGCCGGCGGCGTCGTTCTTTTTTTCATCCTGTATTATCTATTTGCCGTGGACACCGCCCTTTCCGAACGTAAAAAACAGCTTCTCAATATTGAGGAAGAAAAAACAAATATCGCTGAAATGACCGCTTTCAAAAAAAAATGGGACGAGTTGGAAGTCTCACGCCAGGATACCAAAGGCCAATTAAGCCAACGTCCCAAAGATTTTACCCTGCTCTCGTTTTTGGAAAGGATTTCGCGCGAGACCAATATCCAGGATAAAATCCGCTATATGAAACCCCTGGCTCAAACCGAAGAAAACAAAACCGCCACCCACCTGGAAGGGATCGACACCGAGATCGAGGGTATTGATATCAAAGACCTCGTCCATTTTCTGCATCAGATCGAATATTCCGGCAATCTCTTAAGTATCAAACGCATTAAGATTCAGAGATCGAGCAAAACTCAGTTGCTCAAGGTCACCCTGCAGATCCATACGTATATCTCGACATAGGATGTCGGTAACGAATCAGAGCATCGGAATAGCCCGAGAATCGGTTTCAGATCGGGGGAATGTCCGAGACAAACGATAGACCGTAAGGAGAGATACACGGGGTAGAGATGAAGGCAGTTGCATTTCGAAGCTATGCGTTTCTACAAATCTCGTCGCCGGTTTCCTCATTCCGGATTCTGAATTCTGTTTGCCTAAGCGGCTACTATTGATTTCAATCGTTCTCTAACTCCGGATTCCTCGGTCCCTTGAATCCTCGACCCCTTGGCCCCTGTTTTTTCTATCATTACAGATCATTACAGATCTTGACCTTTTATCCTGTTTTCTATAAAATGATGCAATCTGATTTGCCTTTTCAGGCAGATACATCTAACACCCTGAAGTTTCAAAATAGCATTAAATACCAATTAGTTAGCTTGAGATAACCGGATTTTTCAGATTATCCCGTTTATGGCGTAGAAACGGCGTGGTTGCCTTTTCTTCATCCTTTATCAACCTTTTTTAATTAAGGAGATCGATTATGGGAAGTGTATACAAAATTATCGAAGTGGTGGGAACGAGTGAAACATCGTGGGAAGAAGCCGCTAAAACCGCTGTTGAAACCGCCGGCGAAAGCGTTCGGGACCTGCGCGTGGCCGAGCTGACCAAGCTGGATATGACCATTGAAGACGGCAAGGTTAAATTATTCCGCGCCAGGGTCAGCATCTCTTTCAAATATCAAAAGGACTAAAAGCTCTGAACAACCCCGCCGGAAAGCGGGGTTGTTCATTTCAGGGCTTTAGGGAGCTGAGAATAACAACTGATTGCGCGCATCAAAAATCCTCAATC
>RPPU01000453.1 GCA_003819975.1 Desulfobacteraceae bacterium | reverse complement strand
TGAAAAACGTCGTTTTTGCCGATGAAGGCAAATGGTCCTGTTCGGTGGACGCTTTGGGTTCCATGCAGAAATCAATCAAGGAACAGCAATTGAACCGGGTGGTCATTGCTTCCTGTACGCCGCGCACCCATGAGCCGCTTTTCAAACACACCGTAAAAGAAGCCGGTTTAAATCCTTATCTGCTTGAGTTCGTGAGCATCCGCGAACAGGTTTCCTGGGTGCACATGAATGAACCCGAAGCTGCCACGCAAAAGGCTAAAGAACTGGTTAAAATGGGGGTGGCCAAAGCCATTTTACTCGAAGAAGGCGAGGAGATCCGGTTGCCGGTCGGGCAGGAGTGCCTGATCATCGGCGGCGGTATGGCCGGTATGAACGCGGCGCTGAATGTGGCGGATCAGGGGTTTAAAGCTTTTCTGCTGGAGAAAGGGCCGGAACTGGGCGGCCTGCTCAATAAAATCAATACCATTTCTCATGATCATAGTCTGCTTAAAGCCGGTGAAATCGCCAAAATCAAGAAAACGGCCATAGAAAATCATCCGAATATCAAGGTCCTCACCCAAGCTGAGATCGAAACGATTGAGGGTTACATCGGCAATTATAAAGTCAAGATTAAGACCCCGGGAGGCCCAGAAGGTTTCAATGTCTCCACTATTATCGTGGCTACGGGTATGCGGGAAATCAAACCGGAAGGGCAATTCCTGTACGGTAGCGATCCGCGCGTAGTGACCCAGTTGGAATTGGAGAATCTGATAAAGACCAACCAAATAGCCGAATATAAAAATATCGTTATGATCAACTGTGTGGGCTCCAAAAATGAAACCAGGGGGTGTTGCAGTATCGGCTGCCCGATCGCGGTCAAAAACGCGTTGGCCTTAAAAAAACTAAATCCAGAGGCCCGAGTTTCCATCCTTTACCGGGATCTCAGCATGGTCAAGGAGGAACATTTTCATCTGGATGAAGCCAAAGCCGAGCATATCAAATTCATCCGTTTTCCGGATCGACAATATCCTGAAGTCGCAAAAGAGGGCGGGCAACTTAAAGTAAAAGTATACGACATTTTGCTCGGCAAAGAATTCGGCCTTGCGGCCGATTTGCTGGTGCTGACAGTCGGGTTTACCGGCGATGAAACCATGGAAGCGCTCAAAGGTCATTTGAAAGTGTCCGGCAATAGCGAAGGATTTTTCCAGGAACGGCATATCAAACTCGGCCCCTTGGATTTTCCGGCCGACGGCATTGCCCTATGCGGTTGCGCCAAGAATCCCAAGACTCTGAAAGAGACCGCGGAAGAGGGCATCGGCGCGGCCATGCGGGTCTCGATCCCGATGAAGAACGGATATATTGAAGCCGAAGGCATTGTGGCCGACATCGATTTGACGGATTGCAGCAAATGCGGTCTGTGCTCCAAGCGTTGCCCCTATGGCGCCATCCGGGTCACGGATGACAAGGAACCCTCGGTCGTCAAAGCCTTGTGCAAAGGGTGCGGTTTGTGCGCGGCCGATTGCCCCAAGGAGTGCATCAGCATTGTCCATTATTCGGATGCGCAATTGCAGGCCCAAGTGGAAGCGGCCTTGGAAGAGAATCCCGGGCAAAAGATCCTGGGGTTTGTCTGCCACTGGTGCGCCTTGGGCGGGGTGGACATGGCCGGAGTCAGCCGGCTGCAATATCCGACCAACGGCCGCTTGATCCGGGTCATGTGTTCGGCGCGCGTGCCGATCAAGCTCATTGAAAAGGCTTTTGATTTGGGCGCGGCCGGGGTTTTGGTGGCGGGCTGCGAGTTTCCGACTTGCCATTACATCACGGGCAACTATGCCTGTGAAACGCGCATTAAAAGAGCCAAGAAGATCATTGCAAAAAAAGGTTATGATCCGGAAAAATTATGGAATGTGTGGTGTTCGGCGGCCGACGGGCCCAAGTTCGCGAATACCATGCGGAGCATGGTAAAAGAGTTAAAGCTGGATTAATACGATTCAAACACAGATGTAAATGGAAAAGAAAGGGTTCGAGGATTCGAGGGGTCAAGGATTCAAGGGTGAAAGATAAGGTCAAAGAAGCGTCATAACAAAATGATGTGGTTCAATGAACGAAAAATAACGGATTTCTTTGTCTTCCTCGAACCCTCGACTCCTTGATCCCTTGGCCCCTTTCTTGCTTTGCGTCATTGCGTAAGGAACAAGAGGCTTACTGTCAATTGAGACAGTCATTTTTTGAGGTGAAGATATGAACGCGAAAGCGGAATTGGCAAATCAATTCGGGCAGGTCAGCATGTTCCGGACCTGCGAACAGTGCGGGAGCTGCAGTTCGGCCTGTCCCATTACCGGAGTAAAAGATTTCAATGTGCGCCGGATCGTGCGTCATATTGAATTGGAATTGATCGATGAGATCGCCGCCACGCCGAACCCATGGTATTGCACCACCTGCGGCCGCTGTGAAACCGCCTGCCCGAACGGGATCGCCATTCTCGATATTATCCGGCCGTTGCGGGCCCTGACGCCCGATTCATTTGTACCGGAGGAAACCCCGCCGTGCGTTCAGGCTTGTCCGGCCGGGATCGATATTCCGGGGTATATGCGGTTCATCAGCCAAGGCAAACCCGAAGAGGCTTATAAATTGATTCTGGAAAAGGTGCCTTTTCCCGGTATTCTGGGCCGGATTTGCGTGCATCCTTGCGAGAGCAAATGCCGGCGTAGCGAGGTCAACCAGCCCATTGCGATCTGCGCCTTGAAAAGATACGCGGCTGACCGGGCTAACGGTCATTTCGCCCAGGCTGCTCAAGCTAACACAAGCAGCGGGCATAAAGTCGCCGTAATCGGCTCGGGACCGGCCGGTTTGACCGTTGCTTTTTATTTGCGGAAAAAAGGACATGGGGTCACGGTATTTGAGAGCCGAGCTAAACCAGGCGGGATGATGCGCTACGGTATTCCGGCTTATCGTTTGCCGGAAGAAATTCTGGACAAAGAGATCAATCAGGTCTTGAGCATCGGCATCAAGATCGAATTCAATAAGAGGCTGGGCAAGGATTTCAGTCTGGAGCAATTAAAAGCCGCGGGATTTGAAGCCATTTATGTCGCTATAGGACTTCAGGAAAGCAGAAAAATCGAGTTGCCGGGTTCCAATCTGGAAGGGGTCCTATGGGGCGTGGATTTTTTGCGCAATGTTCGGGAAGGTCAAGAGGTTCATTTAAAAGAACGGGTTCTGGTGGTGGGTGGCGGCAATGTAGCCGTGGATGTGGCGCTGACCGCTTTGCGAACAGGGGCTAAGGAAGTGACTATGGCTTGCCTGGAGACCAGGGAACAGATGCCGGCTAGCGCCGGGGAGATTGAACAGGCTCTGAAAGAAGGCGTAAAACTAATGCCGGCTTGGGGGCCGCATCGTATTCTCGGAGACGGGAAAAAAGTAAGCGGGGTCAAGCTGGTGCAATGCACCTCGGTTTTTGACGAACAAGGCGCTTTTTGTCCGGCTTTCGGCGAACTGAAAGAGACCGTAACAGTGGATCAGGCAATTCTGGCCATTGGTCAGGCCGCCGATCTTTCCGGTATATTAGACAATAAACAAATAAGGTGTGAACGCGGTCTGGTGAACGTTGATCCGCAAACCCAGCAAACCAGTTTAGTCGGAGTATTTAGCGGTGGGGATGTGAGCAAAGGACCCGGAGCGGTCATCGAAGCCATTGCGGCCGGCCGCAAAGCGGCCGCTGCCATGGACCGGTTCCTGGGTGGAGACGGCTTGATTGAAGAAACCCTAACTGAAAAAATCGATTCAGCTTCTTACAATGGTAAGCGGGAAAAAGGGTTTGCCGATTTGATCCGGTCGCAAAGTCCGGAGTCTCCGGTTGAGGAGCGCGTAAAGGGATTTATGGAAGTCGAGGGTTGCCTAAGCGATGAACAAGCCAAACAAGAAGCTGCTCGATGCCTGCAGTGCGATTTTGAATTCAAGATGATTCAACAAAAAAGAGAATCCAAACAAGAATGCTGAATGGTTGTGCCAGCGGGATAAAGTAATTAAGAATTCTGTGGTATCTCGCTCTTTTTCCAAGTTAAAAATATGTGGACTGGTCAGTGGCGCTCATCAATGAAGAGTATGGGGAAACAGGGCATGAATCCGACTTGTTGCGATAGCCAGAACATTCACATTCCACTACTTTATTTGTGCTGCCTATCGCGCGGCTGATCCGCCGGGCGGGCACATCGCCCGGGCGGTGTCGCGCTGTTGGTTGGAATCATAGCCGAGTTGCGGCTCTGTTCTTCAGGGACTATAAAATTATGATTACAGTGGGGCTTC
>RPPU01000452.1 GCA_003819975.1 Desulfobacteraceae bacterium | reverse complement strand
TGCTGCCGACCCACTTGTCTCTGAAATTTTTCAACTTGACGACCGGCACACCGGCTTCGCCCGCCAGGCATTCCACAAAAAAGGTCTTGCCCGTGCCGACCGGCCCGCACAGCAAATAGCCCATGGGCATGGCTTTCAAATCGTTCTGCGCCCAAAGCGCGATATCCTGGCGCAGCCAGGCTTTGATCTTGTCCTGCCCGTAAATATCGTCCAGGGTGCGCTTGGATTCGACAAAGCCGATCAGGCCGCTGTACTCCTGCTCCACCATATTTTTCTTTAAAGCCACCAGCTTGTCGGGCCGAATTTGCTCTTTGCGGTACTCGGCCGTTTTGATCAGTTGCTCCGTAGCGCTTAAGCCCACGCCCAACAATTGCTGGGACAAAGCCTCGAGCCGGCCCTCATAAAATCCCAATGCGCCGGTATATTGCGGTTTCAGGAATTCAAGGGTCTGCCCGATGGTCGCGGCTTCCGGCAAGGGGATCTTGATTTTGCCGGTATGAATATTGTTGGCAATCAAGGGATGGAGATCGTTTAAATTCTCGGTCAGCAAAAAACTAGCCACGGCGTGCTTGTTGATCAAGGAATCATTGGCCCATTCCCGGATCAGCAGAATAATGGTGTTGGTTTCGTAACTGAAACCCATGTCCGCGGAGGGCGCGATCAACTCGGCCGTGTCCAGCATACACCCTACCTGGGGCGCTTTTTCTCCGAGCCGGGCCAGATTGGCGGTATAGCGAAAATAATGGGTCAGGGTTTCTATGGCGGTCTGCGGTGCTTTGGATAATTCCGGACTGGTTCTCATTTTGAGCCATTTGGCAAAAACATCCCCGCCCTTTTCAACGCGGATGCCGTTGCCCACATCATAACTCAATACCACGTCAAAAGGAGCCATAAGAACTTGCAACAGATAATCCCGCAGCGTCCCGATCCTAAACGCGGCTCCGTCCGGCACCAACATGCGGTCATGGACATTGCCGTAAAGGATAAACTGATTGTTGGCGCCGCTTTCGTAAAAAGCGACCAAATCCCGGGCCCATGAGTGCAAAGGGTATTCCATTTTCTTGTTGACTTCATCCATCATGTTTTCCACTCACCTTCACCAGGATATTCGGCATGGAAGCATTTCTTTTCAGATTATCGATCATTTCTGGCTGTTGTCAGCGGTTAAATACTTTCCTAAATCCTTTTTTTTACCACAGACTCCGGACAGACCAAGAAGGACGAGATTTTATTTCTATTCGTCCCGCGACTGCGGGACGAATAACAATCTGCCCTGCGGGAGCTTGTTCTGTTTTTCATGCAGTGCCTGTTTATTATCTTGATTGTAGCCCCATCATAGTTTCCGCCTACGCTCTTGCCGCGAAGAATTGGAGACACTTTTTTTCCCGCTCAAATCGAGCGGGGAAAAGATTCAGTCTTGTCTGCGAATATCTGCCTGCTGTCTGCGGTAAAAACTACTTCTCCGTGACCTTTTGCCCCGGTCCCATGGTTTTTTCCGCCGGTTTGGGAGCCGCGGTACCGTTGCTCTCAATGGCAATCCCCTCCTGGGCCGCGAAATCGGCCAAAGCCTGGTCGGCCAGAGCTTTTTGTTCCACTTCTTTGATCTGCACGCCGGAGAAATCCAGGGAATCTTTGGCCACGCGCGCGCGACCGGCGGCTTTATCCCGTTCTTCAGTCACCATCTCGGTCAAACGGTCGAGGGTATCGCCGGAACCGCCGATATTGGAGATCATGCCGGCCGACATTTCGGAGAGTTCCGCCATGGCCTGTTTCATCTTCATATCCGTGATGGAGGCCTTAAGATTTTCGATCTTGGCTCTGGCCGCGTTGATCGATACATCCCGGGCTTTGAGCAGGTTCTTGTACGTTGACTCAGCCTGTTCCAACTGGGTGCGGTTTTCCGCCAGTTCGCGTTGCACGGTTTGCAGCCGCAAAGCATATTGGCCGGCCGCGTCCCGGTTATTAGCCCGCAGATTCGCGCCGGCCTTGGCCCGCAGGTCCCGCTCCTCAATCTCCAGCTTCTTGACCTGGGCCATGAGGCGCTCGCATAGGCCCGCATGCGAAGCCAAGCCCTGGTTGTACTTGGCGATTTGTTCGCGCAGGTTTTCTTTTTCCAGCTCCAGCAAAGCTTCCGGGTTTTTGCGCTCCACGCTGCTGACGAACAACCCCACAAAACCCCTGAACAGGTTCATGATTCTTCTAAGCATAATCTCCCTCCGGTTTTATATTTTTGATCTTTCTTTATATATCAGCCTATCAACGACAAAAAATATTCACCACAGAGGCACAGAGGACACAGAGATTATTATTTTTTATTTTTTCTTGAGAGGAGAAAAAACAAAAACCAATCTGGTAGAGAAAATATTGCGCCGTAAAATTGCAGAACTTATTTTTCCCTGCCGGCCTCTCACCGGCAGGGAAAAAAATGATCTCTCTGTGCTCTCTGTGCCTCTGTGGTGAATATTCTTTCATGATTTCTCTGTTGTATGAATCGACCTACGGCTTTTCAGCAAAGCCGGCGGTTTCTCGTCCGTAAACGTAAACCCCGTGATGGATTCCAATTCTTGCATGGTCTTTTCGGTCTGCATCACCGAAGAAGAGACCACATCGATCTCGCTGGTGATCAGCGCCGAGTCCCGGCGGTTGATGCCCATCTCCACAATGCCGGCAATCTTGGAATAAAGCCGTTCCAGTTCCAATTGCAGAAAATCGTAATTCTCCTTGGCATTCTGATAGTTTTTCAAACGCGCATCCAGAGTATGAAAGGTATCCTGCAAAGACCGCCGGGTTTTGGACTCTTTCTCGCCGTCTCCCTGTTCCGGGCCCAGAGCCGTGAGCCGGTTCTGCACGCTGGTCAAACCGGCCCGGATCTCTTTTTCATTGGCCGCCCTGAAAAAATTCTCCAAACAGGTTTTGGAATAAAGCAATTTCAAATAGATCCAGAGCAACCGGTTCATATTATCCAACTGCATATTGTTGATTCCGGAGGGTTCCAAGTCCGCATTGCCCTTGATCCCTTCCGAAATTTGGCGCAGTTCCTGGCAAAGCCCCTGTAGCTTTTCGAACTGCCGGCGATCTTCCAGGCTCAATTCCTGAATGATCTGACCGGCGTTCTTGGAGTCCGGTTGCATGGGCGGGGACAATTCTTGTTGACCCTGAAGAGCCCTGGCTTCCACCACGTTTTGGAAACGAGTGTTCGAGGCCAGCACAGCCAAATAAAGAATCTCGACTGCACCCGCCAAGGGGAACACAATGTCGGCCCAACCGGAGATCACGCCCACAGCCGCCGCCGCTCCCAGAAAAAGCAGGTTCCAATGAAAAACAAAAGCAGCTTTCAGGGATTTCAAAAAAATGGAAAAACCACCGCTCGCCACGAATGCTCCTTTAAAATTTTTTCACCGCAAAGACGCAAAGGTCGCAGAGTTTGATTCTTTTTGATATTTTAAAACAGTTTCAAAATCCTAAAACGGTTGTACAAGGAGGCGGCAGAGAGAAAAATCTCAACGACCTTGCCGCAAGTTGGTTTTTGCTTTTGGGCGTCTCAGCCAAAAGCAAAAAAGAAAATAACCTTTGCGAACTTTGCGCCTTTGCGGTGAACCCTCTTATCTTCGCTAAAAATTCGCGCTCAGTTCCTTATAGGTCTTGGCGATCTCTTCCGGCGAGCTGGCGAACAACCGCGCATTGGTGCGGTTCGAGATCTGCGCCAGCAGGTTTTTATCCGCCTCGCCGCCGTAAGCGATCGTGAAAATCTTGGGCACGTCAAAATCCTCGCCTTTGGGCAGCAGATCCAGAAAATCGTTCTGGTTCAAAGAACTGGCCGTGTCCTTGCCGTCGGACAGCACCAAAATACTGTAGCGCCGGTTCGGCTCCTTTTTCTTCAACCCCTTGACCAGGACGAACGTCTCCTCGATCGCATCGTGCAGAGCCGTGCCGCCTTCGGCAAACACGCCTTCCAATTTGCCGATGGTCTGCTCCCCGCAATCCCGGATAAAACAGAGATTGGAAAGCGGGGTAATTTCGTTGTTGAACAGGGTGACCATGATCTGGTCGCGCGGCTTCATATGCTTGATGAATTCAATGGCGCCCGCTTTGGCGCTGTCCATGGGCGTACCTTTCATACTGCCGGAACGGTCCAGCACCAAAATAATCGTGGCCGGAGTCTTGACTTCCTGCCAAAGGTCAATGATTCGCTTAAGCACGTCTTCAGAGGGCACGGCAAAAGCCTTGATAATATCCAGTTTAGCCCGCACACCGTGCAACTCGTCAAAAGGCACCTCCAAC
>RPPU01000451.1 GCA_003819975.1 Desulfobacteraceae bacterium | reverse complement strand
CGGCAATTACAGTCTTTTAACACGCAACAGACCGAATTAAAAAGCCGCTTGGCGCGCGATTTTTTCCTCTTAAAAACCGTATTAAGCGAAGGACTCGATCAGGGCGAACGTTCCAAAACCTCCGCTTTGTTGCAGGATTATTTCAAACTCAACGCGGAAGCGCCGTTGCTTTACACGGGTATTCTGCTGCTGGATGCCCAGAAAAAGGTCTTTGACGCCTATTTTCCGTCCGGGAACATCGAACCCTCCCGCGTGATCGGCCAAAGTTATGCCGGAATCGAATTTGAAGGTTATGCGGATTCCTTGCACCGGGTTTTGACCCTCTACCGGGTCGACAACTTCAATCCCATGGGGCATAAAGAAATAGAAGTCGCTTTTCAGCTGAAAAAAGACAACCGCTTGTTGGGTTGGATCGTTTTTCAAATGGACCAAACCCGCCTGCAAACTATTTATCATATGGATGGAAACGGGTTGAAAAAATTTCGCTTTAAAGAGCCGTAAATGTTTTTTCGATATCAGAAATTGAATTTATGAACAATCAGAATGCGTCACCGATATCCGATTACCACATTACCGAAGACGGAGCGGAAAGGGTCACCCTATCCCTTTCCGGCGGTATGGATGTCACCAACGCGGCACGTTTAATCGAGCTGTTCAGCTCATGGATTAAGGCGCGACGGCCCCAAGCGCTGATTGTGGATTTGCAAGGAGTGCATTACCTGGATGATTTCGGAGCGCTGGTCTTGCTGGAACTCAAATACCTTATGGATGAAGGTCAACGAACCTTTGAGATCCGCAATGCCCGGCCCGAGATCGAGCCGTTGATTCATTTCGAAGGACTGGAGAAACGGGCGCCCTTGATTAAAAATCGCCCGCCCGGTGTTCCGGTTCGAATGGGCGCAGCCGCCATCCGCATCGGCGCCGATATCAAGTACATGGTCTCGTTTATCGGTTCCGTGTTTTTGGCTTTGCTTTATACTTGCCGGCACCCGCGCTCCTTGCGGAGAGATGATACTTTATATTATATGCAAAAAACGGGTGTCGATGCGGTGCCGATTGTGGGGTTGATCAGTTTTTTGTTAGGAGTCATCATCGCGTTTATGTCGGCTGCGCAGCTCCGCCAATTTTCGGCCAATCATCTGGTGGCCATGCTGGTGGGCATGGGCATGGTGAAGGAACTGGGACCGATTATGACCGCTATCATCGTAGCCGGTCGTTCCGGTTCGGCCTTTGCGGCCGAAATCGGGACCATGCGTATTTCAGACGAGATTGACGCTCTGTTCACCATGGGGTTTGATCCGACCCGCTTTCTGGTAGTCCCCAAGATTATTGCTTCCGTGGTGGTCGTACCGCTTTTAACTCTTTTTTCAGATCTGTTCGGTATCCTAGGCGGTCTGTTTATAGGAATCAGCATGCTGGACTTGACTGCCGGCGCTTATTTGACCGAGACCATTCGCAGTATTACCCTGGGAGACGTGTTGGTCAGTTATGTCAAGAGCCTTGTTTTCGCCTTTTTAATAGCCTGGATCGGCTGTTTGCGCGGTTTTCAAGTGCGGGGCGGGGCGGCCGCCGTGGGGCAAGCCACGACCTCGGCGGTGGTCAGCAGTATTTTTTTAACCATTGTGGCTGATGCGGTTTTTGCGGTGATTCAGCGGTATTGGTGAGGTTTTTTTGATCCTGAAAAACATAGGATCAAAAAAACCTAAATTCCGGCAGAAATGATGAATTAGAAATTTATTTTTTCGTGTGGAACAATGACGTCCAAAGCGATCATCCAGGTCAAAAATCTGGTAGCGGGTTATGGAGATGACATCATCCTGGACCGAATTTCCTTTGAGGTCTATGAAGGTGAAATTTTCGGTATCTTGGGCGGCAGCGGCTGCGGTAAAAGCACCCTGCTGAAGCATTTGATCGGTTTGTTGAATCCGTTGTCGGGTCAGATCATCATTGACGGAGAGGATAGCACCCTTTGCGATGAAACGGCTTTTAAGCAGATCATCCGCAAATTCGGAGTTCTGTATCAGAGCGCCGCGCTGTTGGGCTCCTTGACCATTGCCGAAAATGTGGCGCTGCCGATTAAAGAGTTCACTGATTTACCGCCTCCATCGATCGAAAATTTGGTTAAGATGAAGTTGAGCCTGGTGCATTTGGAAGGGTATGAGAATTATTTACCCTCGGAGGTCAGCGGCGGCATGCAGAAACGAGCCGGTCTGGCGCGTGCCATGGCCCTGAACCCGAAGATACTATTTTTTGATGAACCTTCAGCCGGGCTGGACCCGATCATTTCGGCCGAGCTCGACCAGCTCATCAAGCAGATCAATAAAAACCAGGGCACCACCATGGTGATCGTTACCCATGAGCTCATGAGCATTTTTCAAGTGGCTGAGCGCGTTATTTTGCTGGATAAATTGAGCAAAGGCATCCTTGAGGAGGGGGAGCCCCATTATTTAAAGGAACATTCCCGAAACGCTTTTGTAAAGCAGTTTTTCAACCGTCTTATAGAACCGGCAGCATGAGGATTGAGCTATGGCTTCCCAGAAAACAAAATTCGCGGTCGGATTGTTTATCTTGAGCGGCTTGATGATTCTGACTTTGGCCGTGATCTGGCTGGGCGTCACCCGTTTCCTGGAAAAGGGCGACTATTATATCACCTATTTCGACGAATCGGTCCAAGGTTTGGAAAAGGATTCGCCGGTCAAATACCGGGGGGTGGCCATCGGCCGAGTAGAGAAGATCCGGGTGGCTCCGGATGCCCGATTGATCGAAGTACTTTTAAAAATCGATTCGGGTCAAAATTTGGAAAGCGATGTGGTTTCCCAACTAAAAGCAGTCGGAATCACCGGCAGCATGTTTGTGGAGCTGGATCGCCGCAAACCGGGCGAACCGGATCGTTCGCCGTTGTTGAATTTCCCCTCGGAATATAAAATCATCGCTTCCCGGCCTTCGGAGATCACCGGGATCATGGGCGGAATCGGCGAAGCCATCGACCGTATCAAGTCCCTGGATCTGGGGGGCATCTCGGAAAAAGTAAAACGGGCTTTAGATCATATCGATCAGGCCATAGCCGATGTGCAAATAAAAAAGCTTTCCAGCGGTTTTCAGAGTTCTATTCAAGGCTTAAATCAAATTATTTACAGCCCACGTTGGGGTCAGATTATGGACTCGACGGCGGAGGCGACCCATACGCTCAATACGGTGATGGTCAAGGCCGAGAACAGTTTTAATCGAATTGAAAAGGCGATGTCCACGATTGAGGGCATCACGACCGAAAAAGAGCAGACCATCAAATCAGCCATTGACGATTTCCGCAAAGCCATGGCCAATGCCAACAGTCTGATGGAAAGAAGCCATTCCATGGTGCAGAATACGGATGAAGCCGTTTGGCAGTTGAGTCATGATCTTTTGGTCATCAGCCGCAATCTGGAAAAAGCCAGTATCAATTTGAACCGGTTGATCGATTCCGTGGCGGCCCAGCCGTCACAATTGTTCTTAGGCGAGCCGCCGGTTGAAAAGAAAGTGGACCCGGAGGTCAGCCAGTTTCCATAAGGGAGGGTTTTAGATGATCCGATCGCGTTTATTATTCGGTTTTGGAGTTACCGTATGTTTCTGGTTGTCGGGTTGCGCCGATCTGAACAAGCCCGGCAATAAAGTTTCGTTATATACGCTTGAATATGAGGTCGCCGCGGCAAAGGATTTGAAACCGTTGCCCGTGGTGTTGCGCGTGGAGCGTTTCAGCGCTTCGCCCCTTTATCGGACTGAAAGCATGGTGTATCGCGAAAAGCCGTTCAAAAAGGAAAGTTATTCCTTTTATCAATGGCGGGCCAAACCGGAGGATCTGGTTTCCTATTTCTTTATGCGCGACCTGCAGCAGAGCGGTCTTTTTAAAGCGGTGCTGCCGGCCGCCAGTGCTCTGCCGGCCACGCATCTGGTTTTAGGTAATGTGGAGGAGTTTTTGGAAGCGGATCAGGCGCCGGCTTGGCAGGCGGTTCTGTCCGTCACCATTGTGTTGCGCGCGCAAAAAGAACCGGATATTATAAAGAGTATATTGATACAGAAGACCTATACGGCGATCGAGACCTGTAAATTTAACAATCCCCAAGCCGTGGCCGAGGCGATGAGCCGGGCCATGGCCCTTGTGTCTCAGATAATGATCCGGGATGTGCACCAAGCCCTGGCAGCCGGATCGTGATGATTATCTCAACCCGAACGAGCCGGAACTAAAATAGGATGACGGTTCAGGTTGTTTTTTTCAAATGGAACTAACGACAGCGGGGCTTTAAAAGCAAGCGCCGCTATCGTCAAGCTT
>RPPU01000450.1 GCA_003819975.1 Desulfobacteraceae bacterium | reverse complement strand
GCGAGGCTCGCCGGCTTCAACCGATTGTTGGGCGGCATCTAGTCCCACCACACGCGCAGGATGACCTGCTCTGGCGTCGCGATGTAGTCCTTGTTGCGTACCCCAGCGACGCCCATCGCCTTGAATGCCTCCTTCTGGTTGACCCAGTCAACCTCGTCGGCACCCCATTGGCTCGCCAGCACTTCCAGCTCGCTCTGACGACCAGGCTCCGCTAGCAGGAACAACGTGTCAAGCGACACGTGGTTCTGTGGCAGGTCGCGGAGAGTAAGCAGGTCCACCCTACTCCGCAGCTCGTCACCAAAGATCGGCGACGCCTCACGGGTGAACAGGGCGCTCCGCCATAAGTCCGTGTTGGCGCGCAATGCTGCCTCGACTACCGGGCCCTGGAATGCATTCCACTCACCCGACGCGCCGATAATCCGCAGGAACAGGTCCTGAGCGTCCGTGATGTCCCTCATTCGCTACGCTCCCTCGGCGGCTTGGATGTCAGTCCAACAAGTCATTATACTGTTTTCTGCATATTCCTCAAAAATGAGTGATATCCTGCAAAGGAAAATAATTAGAAAACTGAGAATACGTACAAATACGGCCTAATGATTAATTTATTTTAAAGTATAAATCGCACTCGGCGATCGGTATTTTTAAAGATGAGAGAATTTGAAAAGCGGGATAAATTTAACTAAATACTACCAAAAAGGTCAATCTTTTTTGCAATTAATTAGAGCGATAGACTGTAGGCTATAGGCTGTTAGGTAATTTCAATTTAAAGATGCCCTATGGCAAATGGCTTATTGCTGACATTTCGAGTATAAATTCAGATGCTCGGCTTATTTTCACAACCATTTTCATAATCATAACATATTGATTTATCAAGATTTATTGTTTTTACATTACTTTGGTTTCCGTCATTTTTCCGGCCGATTTTTCAGCTGGTTTTTGCCAAAGGATCAAGGCGCGACAGCCAATCCTATGAACAGCGGTTCCAGAACCAGCACCAGAGTCAATAACCGGATAGCCCGATCAGCGCTCCGTAGCGGAATACAAGTCAGACTGAAGACAGGACCCATTTAAGGTGATTCATTCGCTGGCTGGGCCTTTCTCTCTAAAAAAACGCACCCCTATGTTTAAAATATGATTCACTGATCAACATCCTTTGGAAATGCGGCAATTCATCCCGTTCCCGCATGTTTCCCCAACTGTGAACCCTGAACCCCGGATGATGTTCCTCATCATCCGTTACTCTGAACCTTTCCTTATTTTCTTGTAAACCCAACCGGATTCTTTTATGATGCCTTTTCGATTTTAAAGGCCGGTTGTTCGGATTTTCAGCTCAATCACTCAATCAAAAAAATAGCCCGCCATAGATATCCTGCCAAGCGGGCGGAAAGGAAACACCATTGATATGACTGGAACTACTTTTTCATTGCCGCTCATGTGGGCCATCATAGGGCTTATTCTGTTAATCTCCGAACTGGCTACCCTTACCTTTATCCTCAGTTTTCTGGGCCTTGGGGCCATGATCGCGGCTCTAACCTCCTGGATCGGTCTTACACCCGGAATCGGCGGCCAGCTCGTTGTTTTTTCCGTTTCGTCCTTGCTGTTGATGTTTTTATTCAGAAAAACAGTAAAAAAAGTTTTTGCCGGCCATGATGAGGCTCCGCCCGATTACGTAGGCGAGAAAGTTAAGGTATTGAAGGCCATACCGGCCGGCGGCGAAGGTACGATTGAATACCGCGGCTCGGATTGGATCGCGTTCAGCGACAGCCCGGAAAGCATCAATGAAACCGACCTGGCGGAGATCGTGGCCATGGAAGGGATCAGAGTCAAGGTAAAACCTGTAAAGTAAATATAAAGGAGAAACAAATGTTACAATATTTTTTAATCGGCGTAGCGATACTGGCGGTAATCATTATTATAAAGGGCGTTCGCGTTGTTCCGCAGCAAAGCGCTTATGTGGTGGAGCGTCTGGGCAAATTTCACGGCGTCCTGAATGCGGGCATCAGTTATATTTTTCCGTTTATGGATAGAATTGCCTACATTCACACGCTCAAAGAGCAGACCATCGACATCCCGGAACAGGTTTGCATTACCCGAGACAATGTCCAGGTCGGGGTGGACGGCGTTATTTTTGTTCAGGTCTTCGATCCCAAGATGGCGTCCTACGGAATCAGCAATTACATGTTTTCCATTACCCAGCTGGCCCAAACAACCATGCGCAGCGAAGTGGGCAAGATCGATTTGGATAAAACGTTTGAAGAAAGAACCCTGATCAATTCAGCCATTGTCACCGCCATCAACGACGCTTCCCGCACCTGGGGCGTTAAAATTTTGCGATACGAAATTAAAAACATCGTGCCGCCCGAAACCGTACTGAAAGCCATGGAAAAACAGATGCAGGCTGAAAGAGAGAAGAGAGCCAGCATTCTGCAATCCGAAGGCGTGAAACAATCCGCGGTCAATGTGGCCGAAGGTCAAAAACAGAAAGTCGTGCTCGAATCGGAAGCGACCCTTCAAAAGCAGATCAATGAGGCCACCGGTCAGGCTGAAGCTATCCGCGAAGTGGCCAATGCCACGGCGGACGGTCTAAAAGCCGTAGCCGGCGCCGTACAAACCCAGGGAGGCATGGAAGCGGTTCAATTGCGCGTGGCTGAAAAATTGGTGGAGCAGTTCGGGCACCTGGCCAAACAGGGCAACACGCTCATCCTGCCGGCCAATTTCGGCGATATCTCGTCCCTGATTGCGACCGCCATGAGCGTGGTCAAGCAGACCAAATAATACCGAATGGCATTAAAAAAGCCTGATCCGGCTATGGAGCCGGATCAGGTTTTTCATTTTCCGGATCCTCACCTATTTATATTCCAACCGTCACCCATCCAAACGCCATTCTGCCTTGCTATCCACGGCTTTAAGCTGCTCTCCAAACCTGAAATTCAAAGCTATCCCCAATCTTCATTCCCGCTCCCGACTTTGACCCGCTCGGCGATCAAGGAAACGGGCGTCCCGTGATAACTCGTTCGGTAAATCGATTTTCGGGCACAGGCACCCAAATCAACCGCTTAATTTTAAAAAAATAATTAAATAACAGTGACTTAGGTCGCAACCCTGATCACCAGGAAGGCATCATCTGAAAGGTACCGAAACAAGGCCTGAAGCCTTCGCATGGAGTGAACAAAGGCGACGCCGCAGATGATTCCTTGATGGTGAATAAGGGGGGGGTAAGGTATTGTTGACAACAATAATTCCTTACATTATACTAATTTTGTAAGGAAACAATGAGGAGGGTAGACAGATGCAATCGATTATTACCTCGAAATATCAAACAACTATTCCCAAAGCGATTCGGGTTAATCTGGGCCTCAATGTCAAAGATGCCCTGGAATGGAAAGTCGAAAAGGGAAAAGTCGTTCTTTATCCTGCAAAACGAAACTTTTTAAAATACAGAAATACCGTGAAAACGGGTAAAGGCGACATTGCCGGCGACATTGCGGCTGCACGAAACCTGCAAATGGAGAAATATCGGTGAAAAAATATATCATCGATACCAATGCTCTGATTTCCTTCCTAACGGATCGAAACTTAGAACAGCAGAAAAAAATAGCCCCCCTATTCGAATCGGCCGCTCATCTTAAGACGGTTATTTTATGTCATCAGCATGTTTTGATCGAATTGATCTATGTAATGGACCGAATCTATCAGGTTCCAAAAGTGGAAATCGCCGGACTGATTACCGATCTCATGTTAATGCCCGGCATCGAGGTCGTCCCGGAAATCAATTTCAGTATAGTATTCTCTTTTTGGCCTGATCCGATTCCCGATTTCGGCGATGCCGTCATTGCTTCCGTCGCTAAAATGATAAAGGGATCCGCAGTCGTGACCTTTGACCGAAAATTCAACCATCACTTGAAATCGCTCGGTCTAAATACTCATTTGATGTGAGCGATACGTTTTATTCTTCAGTCGTATCCGGGTAAACATTACACCAGCCCGCGGCCAAGCCTTCGCTGGTCTCCATGCCGATGCCGAGCGCTCTGATGGCGCCGTTATGAATCCATCGCAACCGGTAGCTGCCCCCGTCTTTTTGAATATCCAATTCGCGATCGGCGATTTCAGTGCCTTGATCGTCGAAATAACGGATACGATATCGGCCCGCAAAACCCGTCAAAGGGCCGCCCGTGGCCTGACCGGTTCCATGACCCAACTCGGAATGACAATATTGGGCGGTTAAAGTTCCGGGTTCAGCGCCTTTCCTGTACAAAACACAACCGATATCGGTCATTGCGTTCCCTCTCCTTCTTCTTTTGAAAAATTTTTATTGG
>RPPU01000449.1 GCA_003819975.1 Desulfobacteraceae bacterium | reverse complement strand
TGAATTGGACTATCTTGGGCGCTCCGCCCTCCATGGAAATTTTCTTCCATATGATCCGGGGCAACAAGATGATGGTGCCGGGCGGAGGGCCGGTTGCTTTACCGACCGTTTCGCCCCGGGATGCAGGTGAAATCGCGGCCCAAGCGGTTTTACGGGATGATTTGTCCGGACTACGGATCAAAATGACCGGGCCCAAAGCTTACTCTTTTCCCGAAGCCGCCGCGACCATATCCGCCGCCTGGAACAGGAAAATCGTATTCCGGAAAATCCCCCTGCTGATTCCCAATACCATTCGCGGAATTTTGACTCCGCTTTGCCCCTTTTCCGATCGTTTTTTATATGTGCATACTTTGCTCGGTTTCATCCGCCTGCTCAATCATTTCCCGCAATCCCTGGTTGACGAAGTTCCGAAACTCCATCAATATCTTGTCTCAACTTTTGATTACCGGCCCACGACCCTGGAAATGGAGGCGGAGAAACGATTATAAGATTACAGATTATCAGATTTAAGATTAAATAAAATCCGGAATCCGGACTTAAGATTGAGGCAAGATCTATGGCAAGAATCAATAAATTTGAAGAAATGGAAGTATGGCAAAACGCTAGAACACTGGTACCCCTGATTTACGCTCTATGCAAAGAAGAAAGTTTTATGCGCGACTTCGGTTTAAGAGACCAAATTCAGAGAGCTTCTGTTTCCATTATGTCCAACATCGCGGAGGGGTTTGAACGGGGAACAAACAAAGAGATGATCCAATTTCTTTTTATCGCCAAAGCCTCGGCTGGCGAAGTCCGATCGCAATTGTATGTGGCTTTAGATCTTGGGTATATCAAAAAAGAAACTTTCGAGAAACTCAACGGCGATTTGCTGTCCATTTCCCGACAAATTTCCGGTTTTATCCAATATCTACGGTCAAGCTCTCTCAAAGGAAGGAAGCGATAATTTTGGATTTGTTAATCTGGAATCTGCAATCTGATAATCTGGAATCTTTATTTCCCTTGCCATTCCTCCCAATGCGTTCTATAGTGC
This sequence comes from Desulfobacteraceae bacterium, assembly GCA_003819975.1. The sequence continues at coordinate 3,287 of RPPU01000449.1, read as the reverse complement.
CCGACGCTTAAAAACTTGGCATTTGACGGTAAAATGGGCATTTCCAAGCAAAAAGCCCGAAGAAAGGAATAAATATATGAAAAAAGAAGATGTCATTCTGTTCAGCGGCGGTATTAAAGGCGCTGAAGCGGAATTTGGAGCCAATGCGGAACGATTCGGAATTGAAGAAGTTAATTTCACCTTTGACGGTCATGCCATCGTACGCCAAAGGGGCCGGCGCATCCTGAATCACGAAGAACTGAAAAACGGAGATGTCAGTCTCGAATATATTTCACGATTGTTGAACCGTCGTTTTACGACCAGCCCTTCATTTCGAAAGATCCTGCAAAGTATCTGGTACCAGATCAACAATGGTCAGGAAATTTACGTGGTTGGCGAAATCCTGGCCGACAAAACCGTCAAGGGCGGCACCGGTTGGGGCGCTGAATTTGCCAAATTATGCAATAAAACCCTATACCTCTTCGATCAGAAAAAAGACGCCTGGTTCCTTTGGAATCAGCTCGATTGGGTTATGTGCAAACCCGGCAGTGAACCCGTTGTCAGCCACACCCATTTTACCGGCACCGGCACGCGTTTTCTGGAAGAGAACGGGAAGAAAGCCATCGCCTCCTTGTTTGAGCGGTCCTTCTCATGATGTTTTTTTGACCCTGAAAAGATAGGATCAAAAAAACATTCTGAATTCCGTTTACCTGACCATTTATTAACCCCCTTTCCCAGGGGGTTTTCTTATGATGTGGGGTTTTCATGCTCAGCGTTTCCAATATTACCAAAATAATGGGCGGCGTTCCGCTTTTTGCGGGAACCGGCTTTCAAATTCATGCCGGTGAAAAGGTCGGGCTCATCGGCCCGAACGGCGCCGGCAAGACCACAATCTACCGGATGATTATCGGAGAACTGCGCCCCGATGAGGGCTCCATCAGTATCAGAAATAATACGACGATCGCTTACTTTTCCCAAAACGTAGGGGACATGCACGGCCGCTCCGCGCTTCAGGAGGTTATGGACAGCAATGCAAAAATCAGCGCCTTGGCCAAACGTCTTAAATCTTATGAAGAGCAATTATGCGATCCGAAGCTCGATCCGGAAACCATGGATACCATTCTGGCTAAAATGGGCGACGACCAGACCGCCTTTGAAAAACTCGGCGGCTATCACCTTGAAACCAATGCCCGCGAGATCCTGACCGGCCTCGGTATTTTTCCCAAAGACCATGACAAGCCGGTCGAAGATTTCAGCGGCGGCTGGAAAATGCGCATTGCCTTGGCTAAAGTACTCATTCTACTGCCCGACCTGATTCTCATGGATGAGCCGACCAATTACCTTGACATGGAGACGATCCTCTGGCTTGAAGATTGGCTCAGAAACTTTAAGGGCGCCTTTCTGCTGACGACTCATGACCGTGAGTTCATGAACCGGGTTGTTAAAAAAATCATCGAGGTGGCCAACGGCAAGATAACCACCTTTTCCGGCAATTACGACTTTTATGAAAAAGAACGGGCGATTTTATTGAGAAATAACGCCGCCGAGTTCAGCCGGCAGCAGAGTATGCTCAAAAAAGAGGAGACGTTTATCGCGCGCTTCAAAGCCCGGGCCAGTCATGCTTCTCAGGTTCAATCGCGCATCAAAATGATTGAAAAGATCGAGCGCGTCGAGCTCGTCAGTGAAGGGGCCGAGATGCGGATCGTCCTTCCCGAAATTCCCCGCGGCGGCAACGATGTCGTGGTCCTAAAAGCGCTCGCCAAAAGCTGGAAAAACTCCGACAACAGCGATCACCCGGTTTTTTCGGGACTGAGCGCCATGGTTCACCGCCAGGACAAAATCGCGGTGGTCGGGATCAACGGGGCGGGAAAATCCACTTTTCTGAAAGTGCTCAGCCGTCAAACCGAGCCGACCTCCGGAGAGGCGCTCGTGGGCCCCAGTATTTCCATGGGCTACTTCGGCCAGTACATATTGGAAATGCTCAATCGCGAGAATACCGTTTTCGAAGAGCTCCAAAGCAAACTCCCGCACGCCACCGAGGGCGCGATTCGAAATCTTCTGGCCGCTTTCCTCTTCAGGGGCGATGAGGTGCATAAAAAAATCAAAATTCTTTCGGGCGGTGAAAAAGCCCGCGTGGTTCTGTCGTTTCTCCTTTCCACCCCTTACAATTGCCTGGTCCTGGATGAGCCCACCAACCACCTGGATCTGAAATCCCGCGAGGTCTTGCTGGACGCGCTCAAACGCTATGAAGGCACACTCCTCTTTGTGAGCCATGACCGCTATTTTTTACGCGAAATCACCACTCGCGTTTTTGAAGTAGACCACGGCCGAATCACGGTCTATGAAGGAAATTATCAATATTACCTGGAAAGCAAAGCGGCCCATAATAATTAATAATTAGCAATTAGTAATTATCAGGAATGGGTCTCGCGCAAAAAACTTAATTTCAAAACAATCTTAAATTACTCCAGGGGCGCAAAGTCGCAAAGGAAACATAAATCTTTTTGACGGGACTAACAGGATTAATATCAAAAAGCGGACACTAAGGCATTGCGCATAAATAACTTGAACAATTTTAACGAGTAAAGGTCGAGCCCTGATTTCAGGTCGCCACATTTTTTAAAAATAATGATTCACCACAATTGACACCTTTTGGAGTGCGCGGACGCGTCCGCGCTTATAAAGCGGCGACGCGTCGCCGCATTCCAAAATCGACCTTACGCCTTAATTACGACCCTTTATTGTTCAACTTATTTTTACGCGGGTCCTAAGACGCTAAGTCAGGATAACTCGGATTGCATTAAGCGATCAACCTTGAACGGTGAACTGTGAACCCAACAACCCGAATTGTTGCGTTTTATTTTAAACCCTCCGTGTCTTCGTGGCTTTGTGTGAAAAAATGCTTGGGTTATCGAGTCTCATGACGATACAGTTGCGTCTTACAAAGATCGATTAACTTCTCCTGGATAGGTGTCTTCATCTTGGTTAATTCCTCTTCGATTTTAAAAAACCGAAAATCTCCCGATGACACTTTCGGTGTTATAATCGGATGTTCTTTTAACATCCGGATGCGATAAACCGTGGGCGGGTGGGTTGTGTCCAAAGCGGATTGTTCGATTTCCTGGTTTGAACCAGAAAACCGCGCGCAGCATCCCCATTGACCTTATGCGCGACTTCATGCGCCATTAGAGCTATTTTCTCATGATTATCCAGCACAGACCAAAGCGGCAGGCCAATATAATAAATCTTACGGCGCTTCCAACCTGCCTGAGTGAATCCCGCGTTGAACTCTTCATTAATGACAATAT
>RPPU01000448.1 GCA_003819975.1 Desulfobacteraceae bacterium | reverse complement strand
TTCAGAGCTTCATGAGCGACAGGAGGAGCATTGATGGAAATCTCCAGCCAACCGGGAGCGGCGGGAGCCGGATGAATCACGATTTCTCCATGGATAAAATCATGGGGACCCCTGGAAGAGTCCCCATGATTTTATATTAAGCTTTTTTAAATACGTAGTTCAGCTGGCCGTTGGGCAGTTTATTGACAACCGCTTTCATGGCCATACCGATGTTGATCTCGTTTTCGGGCACGTCATTGGCAAGGCGGCCGAAAACTTTGTATTTTCCGTAATCCAAAAGCGCGATGGAATAAGGGAGGTCGCCTTCAAAACCGACCGGGCCATATTGCAGTTTGCTGTAGGTCACCAGTTTACCGGCGCCGGTCACTTCAAACCATTCCATGTCGCTCGAAAAACAACTAAAACAATCCGCCCTGGGAGGGAAAAAGATCTGACCGCATTTTTTGCATTTGGTCCCTTCCACTTTGCCTTCTTCCAGGTATTTGATAAAGTCGTTCACCTTGGTGATCTGGGTGAAACTGACGGTTCCGAATTTTTTAAAACGATCGTCGATATCTTTAGGCATGTTTTTACCTCCCGAGTATTGTAACGTTTCCGTAAAGCCCCACGCCGCCGATGTTGTGCACCAGGCCGATTTCGGGGTTTTTGACCTGCATGCCGCCGGCTTCGCCGCGCAGTTGCAGTACGATGGTCCGGATCTGCGACCCGCCGGTCGCGCCGATGGGATGTCCTTTGGAAAGGAGCCCGCCGTCGACATTGACCGGGATGCGGCCTTCTTTGTAGGTCTCTTTGCTGCGGATCAGGTCGCGGCCTTCACCGGGCTTGGCAAAGCCCAAGGCTTCATAGGCCAGCATTTCGGCGATAGTGAAGCAGTCATGGACTTCGGCCACATCGATATCTTTCGCGGTGATGCCGGCCATTTTATAGGCTTGGGCTCCGGCTTCCTGGGCCACGGTCAGGCCGGTAAACAGATCACGTCCCGCCATATTGACGGCCGTGGAAGCGGAACCGATACCGAGAATCCAAACCGGTTTTTTACACAAGACTTTGGCTTTTTCTTCACTGGCCACGATCACGCAAGAGGCGCCGTCGGCATTGGCGCAGCAATCGCCCACGCGCAAGGGGGTGGCCACGGGTCCTGCCATCTGGTTTTCGGGATCCGAGAACATTTCCAGGGCCACGGCTTTGCGGTAAACGGCTTTTTCATTGATTTGACCGTAGGTGGCGGCTTTGACCCGGATCAGAGCCAAATCTTCAGGAGTGGTGCCGTATTTTTGCATATGCGCTTTGGCATGCATGGCATAATAGGCCGGCATCATGGTGCCGAAAGGGCTTTCCCATTGGATATCGGCGCCGCGGCCCATACTTTCCTGGGATTCGGCCGAGGTGATTTCCGACATTTTTTGAAATCCGATTACGGCGACCACATCATGCAAACCGGATTTGACCAGCGAATAAGCCAGTTTCAGACCGGTGCTGCTTGAGGAACAAAGCGTTTCAACATAAAAAGTGGGTCCCGGGGTTAAACCCAGGTATTCGGCGATTACGCCGGCCGGCGAACGTTGTTTGTCATATTCAGGGGCTGAACAGATAATAGAGGCATCGATATCCTTGACCGATATCTTGGCATCCTGCATACAGTCCTTGAAACCGTCAAAAGCCAGTTCCCGGATCGAACCGGGATAGCCTCGCACAAAGGCGGTCTGGCCTACACCAATGATTGCAACTTTTCCCATAAGTAACCTCCTGGTTTTAGGTCTAAAAATAATAGTTTTTGGTCATGATCGGTAAATAAAGACGATATAACCATTTATAATGATTTAAGGCTCTTACCTTCACACTTTCACACGTTCATACATTCATACGGCTTTATCACTATAGGGGAAGATAAATTTTGGGTCAAGTTATAAAACAGTCATATCATAGCTATAAAATCCGTGCCCGGATTTTATAAAAAAATCCGTAAAACCGGATTTTGTAAGAAAAATCCGTAAAACCGGATTTTGTAAGAAAAATCCGTAAAACCGGATTTTGTAAGAAAAATCCGTAAAACCGGATTTTGACATCATTCAAATTCTTCAGATTCGTCAGCCGGATAAAATAGGCCGGGATAAAGCGTATTAATCTTAGCGGGAACAGCGGTCAAAAGTAAGGTTTCGGCCTCTTTTCTAAGCGTTTCAGCCTGATGTTGCATCTGGTTCAGTTTTTGAACAAGGCCTTCTTGCTTTAAAAGATTTTTAACATACTGAAAAAGGCGTGCGCTGCCGAAGAGAAAAGTGCCTTCATTCAAGATTTTACAAGCCACACGATGCTTAAAAGTTTCAAAGCAACATTGTTCCCGGACCTTTTCCAGATTTTTCACCACATAATCGATCTCTTCCATCATGTGGGGGGTCAGGAGCAGGCGTCGTTTTTCTTCAAAAATAGCCGCATCCAATCGTTGGGCTAATGCGGTTGGAAAAGCGTCATCCACAATCACGACCAGGTCAATATCCGAACCCCGGACCATTTTGCCGGTACTGCGCTCCGGCCGGGGAACATTGTGGGCCATCTGGTAAACAATATCGCCGGCTAAAATAAAACAGACCTGATCCAGGAGCTCGGCTTCAAGGGCCAGATTAGCGGCCAGGGCCGAGATAATATTAAAAATCAATTGTGATTTGGAATGGCTGATAGCCCGGATTTGTCGGGAAAGTTCTTGGGCTTTTTCTTCCAACAGGACCGGGTTCTCTTTAAGGCCGACCAATGAATAGGTCAAAAATTCACGCAAGATCGAAGGCGAGAGCCGCACGCTAGCCTCCATGCGGCGATCGAAGCGGATATAACGGGTGCCCACAATGCGGATGGTCAGATGGCCGGCGGAACGGCAGGTGCGCCAGAGCAGGAGTTTATCGATTTGTAAATGCTCCAGCAATTCCTGGCCGGTCAAAGGGCCTTTGGCTTTAATCAGATTTGCTATTTTTGTTTCCATGATTTTTTATTAATGGTCTCAAAATAGTATTGTCATACGATTTCGGTTTTAGCCGTTTTTTTTTAAAATTTTGTAATTACTCAGGTACTCAAAAAGGCCCATAATATAGCCGTTCGTGCTGAGCCTGTCGAAGCATGAACCCGTAAAAGTTGCCTGTTCACCCTTCGACAAGCTCAGGGCGAACGGGTGACGCATCATTGGACCTGAGTAGTAACAAAAATTTTTAAAAAATCGGCCATTCGTCCGGCCGGTTGATGTTGATGAAGGAGCGTCGTTCCGGGTCGATTTTTTGGATTTCATTCATCTCAAAATAACGCACGCGCACTTCAGAGAAGAATAAAAAGATTTGATGTTTTTTAGAAGCGATTAACGTTTCGATGGCCGGAAGGCATGAGCGCTGATAAACGGCATGCAAAGGCTCCAAAAATCCATTGGCGAGGCGCGGCACCACCAAATCAAAGTCTTGTCGCAGATCCACCATATGTCGAATAAGATCAGGATTGAGAAACGGCATATCGCAAGCCACAAAAAATCCGGCCTCATCCGGCATCATTTTCAAGCCGGTATAAATGCCGCCCAGAGGACCAAGGCCTTTTATATAATCCGTGTGCATGGGCAGGTTCAGAAATTCATATTCATGAGGGGTGTTGGTGATCAGGATCACCTGCTTGAATAAGGGAATCATAATGGCGGTGATGCGCTCGATCAACTTGACGCCTTGCACTTCCACCAGCGCTTTATTGCAGCCATAGCGACGGCTTTGTCCCCCGACCAAGATCACGCCGGTTACATCTTTAAAAGCCGAGCTATCGGGATTTTCAATAAGCATGGGTTTTGTTTATCAGAAATAGCGGTTTCGGGAAACAAAAACCTTGTTGACCTCCTTCAGGTTATGAGTCCGGCCATGCCATGATTATGTAATATGCTGAAATTAATGATTAAAACATACGCATCCAGGTTGAGAATTAAAGATCGGGGAAAGGTCGGGCAATCGGTCAAACCGATGAAGAGCGGTTGATAAGATAACGGAAGCATGAAAAAAGGGATTGCGAGTCCATAGTAATATCTAATCATTTTTATTGACTCAACTGTCTCTATTTTGTATTTTTAGATGTCTAATCTCGCCGGAGATATCGGTTTTTTAAAATTTATGAAAAAGGAGTGGGATCATGGCCTTTCAATCTGTTTCCAGTAATCCTTTGTTTCAAATTGAACTCGATCCGGTAACCGGCAGCGATCAACAAGAAGTTCATTATTCCCAATTAGAGCCGGACGTATGTAAAATTATCCTGTTCGGCAGTTCCGTTTCATTGGGGGTCACTTTCGATCCGGAACGAAACAGGTATCAATTATTGAA
>RPPU01000447.1 GCA_003819975.1 Desulfobacteraceae bacterium | reverse complement strand
TGTCGCGCTAAATCAAAGCGTGGACTTGTAACACGAGGGCTCCTGCCCTGGTCCGTGCAATCCAAATTAAATCCCAGAGGAGGCGCCCTTGAAAATTTATCGACTTGTTTTATTGCTCGCGGTTTTGCCGATATTGTTCTTCATGTCCGGTTGCAGTCAGTCCAACGCTCCCCAAGCGGAAACCACCCTTACCGTTACGGACCAATTGGGCCGCACCGTGACCGTTCCGCAGCCCATTACCCGAATTTCCGCTCTGCATCACGTGGGCGGCAAGATCGTTTACGCGCTCGGCCGCCAGAATCTATTGGTGGACCAGGCCTTGTATGGGGTCGAAAGCAATCTGATGTCTAAAATCGATCCGAAATTCGCCGCCATGCCCAAGCTGTTGAAAGGTCATGCCATCAATACCGAAGAACTGGTGGCGCTCAAGCCCCAAGTCGTTTTTGCCTATGCTTCTTTCGATAAATCCGAAATGGAACCGATCGAGAATGCCGGCATCAAGGTCATCGGTATCAAGGCTGAAACTCTGCAAGATAGTTTTGAAGCCGTCAAGCTGGTCGCTCAGGTTTTGGGTTGCCCGGAAAAGGGCCGGGCCTATTTGGACGATTGCCAAAAATTATTGGATTTGGTTCAGGAACGCGTGACGACGATTCCGTCCCAGGATCGTCTAAAAGTGATGTTTGCCGGCCCTAAAAGCATTTATACGGTCGCCACCGGCGAGATGCTCCAAAGGACGCTGATTGAGAGAGCCGGCGGATTTTTCGTTTCCCAAGAATTGAAAGGTTTTTGGGCGGACGTATCGCCCGAACAAGTCGTGGCCTGGAATCCGGATGTTATTTTTTTAGGTTCTTCGCTGGAGACTTATGGAATGGATGAAATTTATAAAAACACCCAATTTAAAACCGTCAAAGCCATCCAAGCAAAAAAAGTTTTCACCTTTCCATCCAATGTCGGGTGGTGGGACTTCCCGGCGCCCCATTGCGTATTAGGCGTGGTTTGGTCGGCCAAGACCCTCTACCCCGACCGCTTTAAAGACGTTGACATGCTCAAAGTCGCCGATGACTTTTACTTGAAATATCTCGGGCATTCCTTCACCGAATTGGGTGGAAAGTTATAAATGAAAAAAAACATTCGCATCCTTCTCGGCCTTTTACTCGCGGCCGCATTATTCCTGTCGCTCTGCGTGGGCCGCTATTCCATCGGACCCAAAGAAGTACTTATGCTGTTCCTGGATCGTTTGGGTCTTCCGGGTTATTTGCCGGTTCCGCCCTCTGAAATGCAGATGGTGTTTTGGAATATCCGTTTGCCGCGTATTTTGCTCGGCTTGGTGATCGGCGGCGGTATTTCGATTGCCGGCGTTGTTTTTCAGGCCCTTTTCCGCAATCCGCTGGCCGCTCCCGATATTCTGGGTGTCACCGCCGGCGCCAGTTTCGGGGCCGCCCTGGCCATTATGGTTTTGACGCAATGGACATTGGGGATTCAAAGTTCGGCTTTTGCTTTCGGAATCATGGCCGTGTTCTGCGCCTATGTTCTAGCTTCCCGCAGCCGCGACCGCTCCGCCGCGGTCCTGGTCATTTCCGGTATCGTCATCTCCGCCATCTTTCAATCCGGACTTTCCATTCTCATGTATATTGCCGACCCCTACGACCAGTTGAGCAAGATCATCTTCTGGATCATGGGTAGTTTTCACACCGCTTCCTGGAGCAAAGTCGAAATCACCGTTCCGATCGTCCTGATCGGGAGCGTTACGCTCGGACTCTTCGGCTGGCGCCTGAACATTATGACTCAAAATGAAGAAGAAGCCATTTCTCTGGGCATTCATGTTTCGCGCTGGCGTTTGTTTTACATTACCATCAGCACCTTGATCGTCGCCTCCTCGGTCGCGGCCGTCGGCACCATCAGCTGGGTGGGCTTGATTATCCCGCACATTGCCCGCTATCTGGTCGGCCCGGAGCATAAAAGGCTGCTTCCGGTCGCCGGTTTATTGGGCGGCATCTTCGTTCTTTTGATGGACACGGCCGCCCGCACGGTTTTGGCTTCGGAAATACCGATCAGCATCATCACCTCCATCATCGGAGCGCCCTTTTTAGGTTATTTGATCCTGAATCGGAAAGGAGTGCGCATTTAAAGGTGGTTAGACTGAAGGCTGTAGGCTATTAGCCGAAAAAAATAAATTTTATATCTTTGTCTTGGCGCCTTGGCGTCTTGGCGCGAGAATTCTTTAAAATCTTAAGGAGGTCTAAACTATGCATTGTCCCTATTGTGAGTGGCGTTGCGATCTGACCGAAGGCAAATTCGGCGTCTGTCAGATGTACACGCTGAAAGACGAAAAAATCGAGGAACGCTTCCCGAATCAGTGGTGTTCCTACAGCACTTCTCAAATCGAATCCATCCCCTTTTATCATGTCTATCCCGGCAGCCGTTCCATGACCATCGGCACTTCCGGCTGCAACCTGAATTGCCGCTATTGTTCCAATTCCTATATTGCCAAGGAAGACCCGGCCGCGCTGCAGGACAAGATGTACGCTTTCTCCGCCGAAGAAATGGTCAAAATGGCCCAAAAATTGGGCTGCCACAATATCGTTTTTAACGTGAATGAACCGACTGTCTCCTTGCCGAGCCTGGTGGAACTCTCGCGGGAAGCCAAAAAACAAGACCTGCCCATGGGCTGTTTATGCAATGCCTATATGACCGAGGAAGCCGCCGAATTAATGGTCTCCATTTTCTCGTTTTTCAACATTGGTCTAAAAGGCCTCTCGCCGGACTTTTGCCGGGAGTATATCGGCATTCCCAGGGTCGACCCTATCTTACGCAATATTCACTACCTGGCCCAAACGAGTCATGTGGAAGTAGTGACCCCGGTGATTCAATCCGTCAATGACGTCGAAATTCCCGAGATCGCCGCCTTTCTTTCCGGGATCGACCGCCAAATCCCATGGCACGTGTTCCGCCTCTTGCCGGAACACCAAATGAAATCCTCCGAATATCCCAATATCGAAGTGATTAGTCAGGCTTTGCAAAAAACCCGCCGGGACCTCGACTATGTTTACTTTCACAACTTCGTCGGCTCGGACTGGGTTAACACCGCTTGCCCCCAATGCGGCACGGATGTGATCAAACGCATCAGCCTGGGTTGCGGCGGTGACCGTCTGGATAAATTCCTGGCCGATGGAAAACAATGCCCATCCTGTCACCGGGAAATCAAACTTCTCGGAACCAAAGTTCCCTGGAATCTGAAGGAGGTCTCTTTATGAGCTTGGCCATTATCGATGCCCGCGAATGGCAAAACATGTTCGATCTGCGCACCGGTCAAAAAACCGAAGCCGACAGCCCCCTAATCCGGATCGCCAAACAGACTTTAGCCCATCACGCCTACCCCGGCGACGTGGACCCCAAGAGCAACGCCTGGGTCACGGACACGGCCCTGGAATTGGTCGCAAACTATCAACCCCAATTCGCTTTTTTAGCCTATGCCCAGTATTTTTTCACCAACCGTTATGAACCCATGACCGGTGCGCAGCGCAACGAAATGCTTACCGGTCTTTTCAAGGAAGTAGATCGTTTTGTCAAGGAATCCGGCTTTACACCGGTCATCATCGGCAACGGCGATATGATTCCCATTCAAGGCATCATGGACTTGAGCCGCCTGGACGGTTTGGCGGTTTCCACCAACTGGTCCGCCCGCTATGTCGGCTTGTATGCTCCGAGCGAACGCGATTGGGAATACATCCGCAAACTCGATCATTTGGAGCGGATTGTTCCCAAACAGGAATTTCTCGAATTATTCGGAGGCGCCGAGGTCGATCTCGAACGCCTGGCCGATTATTTACTGGTCGCCAAAGAGGGCCATACTTTTAAAACCGCCGGCACGACCCTGCGCCGGGCTCTGACGATCACGGGCCATTCTTTTTCCATACCCGTGTCCACCCCCTTGGGCCGGGTCACCGATATCACCGGAATTCGCCCTCTGATCGAAAAACGTTTGCCCGAGACCAAAGTCGCCTTGATCATGGTCGAAGGCGTGGGGCCCAAGGACCTGCCCTGGCCGCATGCCCTTTGCAACAACAGCAAGGATTGGTTCTACTATGAACCGAGCGACAGCCAATACTTGACCTTAACCACCGGCACTCATCAGATGCTCGACAACCCCACCGGTTCGCGTTATTGGACCGACTTTAACGAAACCAAGGAATATCCTTTTTCCGGCTTTTTCCGTGAAATCCCGGCCAACACTTTGGGCAATCAATTCACAGGACGCAGCATTGCCGTGGGCAACCGCAGTATGTTCATGCACATGGCGGTCGGCGCGGATATCTCCGTCGAATGCTT
>RPPU01000446.1 GCA_003819975.1 Desulfobacteraceae bacterium | reverse complement strand
TGGGCACCGCTTTGATACCCCTGGTCGCCGGGTTGGATGCGATTTGGGGCGAACAGCATCCATTCGACCTAAAGATCAAAATGATAGCGCTGTTCATCATGCTGACCGGGCATGCCCTGGGTTATTACGCCATGTTTGCCAACCGCTTTTTCTCGGGCATGGTGCGCATCCAGACCGATCGCGGTCACCACGTCGTATCGAGCGGACCTTATTGTTGGATACGGCATCCCGGTTACGTTGGGGCGCTTCTGGCAAACCTGGTAACGCCTCTCCTTTTAGATTCCTACTGGGCATTTGTTCCGACTATTTTTCTTTCGGTTGTTTTGATCGTCCGCACCTATTTGGAGGATAGCGCTCTGCAGAATGAATTGCCGGGTTACAGCGATTATGCAAAACAGGTGCGTTATCGTTTGCTTCCCGGCGTCTGGTGAGGAAATCAAGCTTATCCCGAATCGATGGCGAATGAAATCAGAGATGATCGAATCAATCCCTCAGTTGCCCGTCCCGGTCCGCGGCAGCCGCCGGAATCATTGCAACGGATCTGAAATGAAAACCTTTTGTAATCAACTGTCTCTCTTTTAGAAAAGACTCCTTCTTTCATAAAAAATATGCATGGCCCATGAAACAAAATGGCCCTTATTGACGTATGCCTTAATGAAAACCGAACAATCGGTTTATGCGAATGGAGTCGCGTTTCATAACTTCATATCGATTTATGTCACTATGGATAAATACAAACGAAAGGAAAAAATTTCATGAACAAAAAACGCCTCTTAAAATTCGCCTTACTGGGGATTGCCTTGATTGTATTCGGAATATTTTTGTTTATCATGATCGGTTCTTATTCAATGAATCGAATGGTTGAAAGCGAAATCCTGGAATTGATTTCCACCGCGCAGAATACGCAACCCAAAATTTATTCGACAAACGACATTGAAAATCTTCCCGCGCCGGTGCGGCGTTATTTCCGATATGCACTCAAAAACGGCCAGGAGCATATCCGGTTCGTCCGAATGAAAACCGTCGGAAAGTTTCGAAGACCCGGACAGAAGCAATGGATGGAGACAAGCACTTGCCAGTATTTCACCTCAAATCCTCCGGGCATGATATTCGATGCGGTAATGAAGCAGAGGCCTCTTTGGTTTGATGTAAGGGATAAATATCGGCAAGGCAAAGGCGGCATGTTTGTAAACCTGTTGTCCGGATTTAATGTGGTCAACGTAGATGATATTCAAGAGCTTAATGAGACCACGTTTCTTCGTTGGGTCGGCGAAGCGGTTATGTTTCCAACGGCTCTGCTGCCCGGTGAAAACATAAAATGGAAATCAATCGATATGAACAGCGCGGAACTCACGGTAACGGACGGCACCAATGCGGGAACATATAAGTTTTATTTTAACGACACGGGCGAAATTGTAAAATATGAATCGGATAATCGCTATGATAAAATCGATGGTAAGTTACAGAAAGTAGGCTCCATCGCCGTCAGAAGTCATTATCGAGAATTTAATGGCGTTAAGATCCCCACCCAATTTCTGATTGCAAGAATATTGCCGAACGGTGAATACGAGGAATTTTGGAAAGGAGAAATTACCGATATCGGCTATGATATACTGAAAATGTATTAATCGGCCTATTCGAAACTGGAGCTTGTGGATTCTGACCACAGCCTATTCGCCTCGGTAATTACTGAAAACAATTTACAGCATCCATTGATCATGATAATATATATAAATCCAACCGACTTGCCGGCGTATGGGCTCATTCCGGCGTTTTGGCCGGAATGCATGTTTATCGAGCCCCTATTTTTCGGCATCGCTAAAACATTAAGGATGTCGCATGCAAAAATATGACACTTTCAAGATGACACTTCCCAATGATGCTTCCTATCTGCCGATCGTGCAGGCCTGCGTGCGGGAACTGGCCAAAAAGTTCGGTTTTAATCCTGATGACATCTATAAAATAGAGCTCGGTTTGGAAGAAACCTTCATGAATGTTATCGAGCACGCCTTTGAAAAAGGTGAAGAGAGCACTTTTGACATTATCTGCCGGCGCATTCCCAAAGGCATGGAGATCATCGTTAAAGAACAAGGGTTGCCGTTTGATGTGAACCGGCTACCGCGTTATACCCAGGCCACGGATATTGATCAGGTTCCCACCTCCGGACTCGGCACCTACCTGACCAAAGAGCTTCTGGATGAAGTTTCCTTCCGCAACCTCGGCTCCAAAGGCAAAGAGACCCGCCTGGTCAAATACCTGAAAAGCGCCAATATAGCGGAATATGAAACCGCTTCCGGGATCGAAGACGAAAAAAAGGCCCCGGAAACCCCGGCCCTGATTTCCGAAAAAATCGAGTATACGGTCCGCCTGATGCGGCCCGAAGACGCCATTGAAATCTCAAAGGGAGCCTACCGATCGCACGGTTATACTTTTTTCGACGACAGCATTTATTACCCGGAACAAATCACTCATCTCAACGAAACCGGTAAAATGATCTCGGCCGTGGCTGTCACGCAAGACAATGTTTTTATGGGGCATGGCGCCCTGATTTATCCCTATGTCGGCGCTAAAATCGCGGAATTCAATTTTTTCTTTGTTAATCCCGAATACCGCGGCCAGGCCTGCATGGGCCGGATCAACGATCATTTGTTCGCCGTGGAAAAAAAGCATGAACTGAGCGGCGTGTACGGCTTTGCCGTGACCAACCATGTCTTCACCCAAAAGACCATGGTCAAATTCGGATTTGTCGATTGCGGCATTGCCCTGGCCACCAGCCCGGCCACCTGGCTCTTTAAAGGCATCGAAGGCGACATGTCGCAGAGGATCAGCGTCACGGTCGGGTTCCGATATATGAAAAAACCCGAAACCCTGACCTTATACCCGCCTGCCAGACATCTCGAGATAATTGCAAAAATATACGGGTGGATGAATGTAGAACACCAATACCGTTCGCCCGCCCCCGCGGAACTCGTTTTCAAAGAAGATCATTCCGCCATTGAAACCGTCGTTCACACCTCCGAGGGGTGCGCCGAAGTGCTGATCAGCGCCTACGGCGCTCAGGTGCTTAAAGAACTCAAAGCAATCGTCAGGGATTTATGCCTCAGGCAGGTCTCCAGCATCATCCTGAGTGTAAGCCTTGAAAACCCCCTGACTTGTTTCTTGGTCCCGGAATTCGAAAAAATGGGATTCTTCTTTTCCGGTCTGCTGCCGCACTCGATGTTTGGAGATGTCCTGGTGCTCCAATATCTGAATAATGTGGCCTTGGATTATGAAAAATTAAAAATCCATACGAATCGCGGCTGGGAACTCCTGGCCTATATCAAATCATGCGATCCGAATATTCAATAAATGCGCCTTGACTTTGGTTTCAATGCGAAGTCATTTTAGAAATGAATTTGAAGAAATAAATAAAGATATCAACACTGAAAAGCTGATCCTCACCGAAACAGGAAGGCCCAATTCCGCCGGGAACATTAAATATAGATGCCCTTCGAGGAAAACATGGCGGTCTAAGGCATTGCGCATAAATAACTTGAACAATTTTAACGAGTAAAGACCTTTTGGAGTGCGCGGACGCGTCCGCGCTTTTAAAGCGGCGACGCGTCGCCGCATTCCAAAATTGACCTTACGCCTTAATTAATTACAACCCTTTATGGTTCAACTTATTTTGACGCGGGTCCTAATCATGCTCTTCAGCATGACCGTTCAAGGGATAAAGATATTTCATGATGGTGATTCCGCCTATGTCCCTCTTCAAGGAAGATTGACTTAATTTGTTGCAAATAATTGATAAATAACTTATCATAATCTCGATGATAAAAAATAAACTCCGATAGGATCTGTATGAATGATAAAATAATTGAATCCGAAGAGGCCACGGAATGGGCGCTCATGACTCCGGTAGAGCGTTACTTGGAAAGCTGTCGTTTATGGGAGGTCTATAAATTATATGGAGGTTCGTTTGATCCCGAGCCCGATTCACAAAGCCCTTTTGATTTTCCGGAACTCCAGCGCGCGGTTTCTCCTGATGGACGGTCAGGCGTGCATATTATACGGCGCGGCGGAATTTAGCCGCGACCTCGATCTTACCATCGGAATAGACGATCAAAACCTGAAAATGATCCGGGAAATTCTCGCTCAGCTTCAAGCCGAAAATATCTTTGTTCCGCCGTTAAATGCCGACATTTTAAAACAGGGGCATGCGTGCCATTTCCGCTGTCATACTCCGGAAACTGAAGGCTTACGGATTGATCTTATGAATTGCATGCGGGGATACGATGATTTCGACACTTTGTGGGACCGCCGCACTCTGATTTATCTTCCTGAAATTGGCGATCT
>RPPU01000445.1 GCA_003819975.1 Desulfobacteraceae bacterium | reverse complement strand
GGGTTCATTTTCAAGCAGAAGTTTTTTTCCGGCGCCCGAAGGAAAAGCCGCGGAAGTCCCTTCCCCGCTGGCCGGAGAATCCAAAAGCCCCAGTTGGCCGCCGTTTGGACCGCTCAGAATATGAAAAGGATACCCTTCGGTCAAATAATCCCGGACCCGGAGGTGCGGAGCCCGGCCGCTTAATTGGGCGGCATAGGCTTCCATTAAGGCTGAAAATTCCATTTCGGTCAAGCCGGGTTTTATGATCGTCCGGGCGTATGCAAATGTCTTTCTGAAAATCTCGCCGATCTTTTCCAATTGCCCTATTTCCCAGGCGGATTTGATTTTACGGACATTGAGGATGGCGGCTGACCCGTCCACGCATTTTTGATCCGGAAAGATCGCCCGGTATTTATTAAAAACATTGACCGGCAAAACGTCGAATTCAAAGCCCAAAACCCGGGGCAAGGCGCCGTAACGCTCCATAATCAGGCCCGGAATTTGTTCCGGCTTCTCGATTGGCCGGATTTGGAACAAGTCGGAAATTTCTTCAGGCTGCTCTATTTGATTCTCAACCGCCAGAAAACCTTGTCCACGCGAGGGCTCCTGCCCTTGCTCTTCGGCCGGCAAATAGAAAAACCCGTTTAAGCTCAAACCGGTCATATAATATAGATCCGCGGGTTGGATTGCCAAAAGCGCATCGATCCCGGATTTCCGCAATTCCGTCCGGATTTTTTCCTGACGCCGGCTGATTTCGCTGCGCGGCACATGGGTGGGTTCATTTTGATAATGGCTCAGCATTCTTGATTACCTAAATCCGTATGCCGTAAGTCGGTTCATTATCCGTTTTTCACTTATCAACAACCCGGGATTTCAAAAAATACACTTTATCAGCAACGATCCTTGAGAATCGAGTCGTAAAATTCAAAAAGGCTTATTTTTAGAAATCCCCATGTCGATATTTTTGAATAAAAAGCCTAATAATATTGCGATTATTTACCACATATAGCCTTAAACGACCAGAGGTTTTTTCTCCAACCAATGACATGATCTAAGGTGCCGAGGGCTTCCAGCCGGGCTTGTCTCTTGATTAATCTATCGGACCCTTGTTTTAATATTTCAAAACATGCCCATCTTCCCGGGAAATCAAATCATTTTTCTCTTGTTTCCTTATAATCTAAAAGCTTAATATAATGAGATATTTAATTATTATCTTGCATCAAATGAAAATTTGACTGAAATTCATATCATTTTATTGACAATAAGGAGCATCTTGTTAAAATTGAACAGAATCTTTGGGAATATCCATAAAACAATATAATGACTTGTTGAGCCGAAAAGATATGACAGATACAAGCGTCTTCTACTGTGAACTCACTGAGTTCTACCACCTGATCTATCCCGGCTAGGGGAAGAACATCCAGCGCCAAGCAAACGCGCTGGACGCGGTGATCCACGAAGCAAAGACGGTTGTACATAATAGCGACTATTAATCTGTCGATGAGTGCCAACTCGTAATCGATAGGTGTTTCGTCGAGCGCAATAAGGTATTTCCGGAAAATCCAACTCGTGCGGGAAAGAAAATATGGGGGAAGGAAGTCGTTAAACCATTCTTCAAGGAAAGCAACAATTGTAAAGACCCCATGTATAGGTAACATGTTATAATAGCAATAGAAAGGAGAACAAATGCCTACAATCTCAATGTTCTTCTGAATTCTTATTTCGATTTTTTATGAGGACAACCAGCAACATCATACACCGCACATTCATGCGCGATATCAAGGGAAAAAGGCTTCAATAGCCGTTGACGACGGCCGTCTTCTTGCCGGGGATTTTCCGCCTCGCCAACTTCGGATGGTGCAAGTTTGGATTGACATTCATAGGGACAAACTCATGGCAGACTGGGAACTCGCCGTTGCCGGTGATGAGCCGTTTCGTATAGCACCGCTTCAATAAAGGAGGCTATGATGGAGACATTACTTGATGTCATCAGTGTAAAAGCTCGTGTCGACTACACCTTGGAGCTCGTTTTCGAGAATGGGGAAAAGCGTATATTCGACATGAAGCCCTTTTTCGATAAAAAGCCCTTTACCAAACTTCTCAACTCTCCACTATTCTTCAAGGCATCTGTCCAATATGGTACCGTCGTCTGGCCGGGAAATATCGATATAGCACCGGAGACACTCTGGACGCGATCCGTGCTGACCTAACATAGTCGATCCTTACAAGTGGCTCGACTCCGTTCGGGCGATAAACCCGCCCGGCGGGTCAGCCGCGTCTTCCTATTTAAATTCTCTTTTTTCTCGGATCATCTTGAATTCAAAATCGCACTGCAGGCATCTTTGAGCTTCCTGCTTGGCTTGCTCATCGCTCAGACAACCCTCGACTTCGTTAAACCCCTTTAAGCGCTCCTCGACCGCCAATTCCGGACTTTGCGACCGGACTATATCGGCAAACCCTTTGTCGCGCTTGCCGGTATAAGATGCTATATCAATTTTTTCAGTCAGGGTTTCCTCGATCAGGCCGTCACCGCCCAGAAACCGGTCCATAGCCGCGGCTGCTTTGCGGCTGGCGGCAATCGCTTCGATCACCGCCCCGGGTCCTTTGCTCACATCCCCGCCGGCAAACACCCAGGCTAAATTGGTTTGCTGACTTTGCGGATCTACGACAACCAGGCCGCGCTCGCAGCGAATTTTTTCATTACCAGTGATCGCAGAGAGATCAGCCGCCTGGCCAATAGCCAGAATCACCTGATCGGCTGCCACAGTCTCTTCCAACTCGCCGAAAGCCGGACAAAAAGCGCCTTGCTCGTCAAAAACCGAGGTGCATTGCACCAGTTCGACGCCGCTTACTTTTTTCCCGTCTCCGAGAATACGATGCGGTCCCCAGGCCGGCATTAATTTTACGCCTTCTTTCAGAGCTTGTTCAATCTCTCCGGCGCTGGCCGGCATCTGTTCCCTGGTCTCCAGGCAAGCCATGGTCACTTCCTTGGCGCCTGTTCGCAAAGCCGTAAGCGCCACATCTACGGCCACATTGCCGCCGCCCACCACCAGGACCCGCTCTTTCAGAAGAACCGGTTTTCCTTCACGCACATTCCGCAAGAAATCCACGCCCCATAAAACACCTTCCAAATCGGAATCCTGAAGTTCTATTTTTCTGCTTTCCTGGGGCATAATGGTGACACTGCAAACTTATTAACTTTATAGAAGTTTTATTTAATCCAAGTTAATAAATTTTCAGCATCCTTTAGTCTCATTTTTTTTAAGACGGCGTCAAATTGTTTTATAATATCGGGAGAAATACTCAGCATATGGCATAAAATCAACAGTGACAAATCCGCGAATCGTATGTTAGTCGTTTTAAATTGGATATTTCATGAATGGCATATTAGTCATATATAAACTGTAATGAAATCCATAAGATACGTCAAATTATTATCTTTAGTCTTGACCGGGTATAAAAATCTGTGATAGATTTATAGCTCATCTAATAACTTGGTGGATGTAATAATTTCACTTTGGTTGAAGGAGACCATAATCATGTTGTTGCTTACCATACCCGATTCGGTGCTGCATTCCCTAAAACTTCCCGAAAAGACACTCCCCGGTGATCTTATGAAGTTGTTGGCCGTAAAATTATATGAAAAAGGCGCATTAGGCATGGGCAAGGCTTGCGAGCTTTGCGGCAAAAACAGGATAGAGTTTCTACAGGTGCTGAAAGATGAGGGTGTCTTTCTGAATTATGATGATGTTGAGCTTGACCGTGACCTCGCCAATATGGAGTCCTTCCAGTGATAGTAGTCAGCGATTCCTCACCGCTCATTGCCCTTTCTTCTGTGGCCCGTCTTGACCTCATGCAACTCTTATTCGATACGATCATCATCCCTGTCTCGGTGCGTGACGAAGTAATGGGCTCGGCAACGAAAGTCGCGGTAGAATTGCCTTCCTTTATCCGCGTTGAACCGATTGCCGCGGAATTGCCGGTTCGCTTTTTAAAATTGAACCTCCATGCCGGTGAAAGCGAAGCGATAGCCCTCGCGCTGGAACGGGGTATACAAGGCATTATTTTAGATGACAAACAAGCCCGAGAAATCGCAGACAAGCTTGGCCTTAAAGTCATCGGGACTCTGGGCTTACTCATCTTGGCAAAACAGAAGGGCTTACTTTCCGCGGTACGTCCCATCATGGCCCAAATCATCGAACGGGTGAATTTCCGTATCGCTCCTTCGGTGCTCAACCGCGCACTATCCCTTATCGACGAACCCTTGCTGTAATTATAATCTGTAGTCCCTGAAGAATGGAACAGAACTCGACAATGATCCCAACCAGCGGCTCGACACCGACCGGGCAAAAAGCGCCC
>RPPU01000444.1 GCA_003819975.1 Desulfobacteraceae bacterium | reverse complement strand
TCGCCCAATCTTAAAACCGGTTCCCACAAAAAATTATAATAGGAGATCACGATCCGGGTATCGGGCCGGCAGAAATGCTTGATCCGTTTTAAAACAATTTCAATATCCTGCAAATGGCCGATGACATCCGATAAGACAATGACGTCGAAGGTTTCGCCCCAAGCCTCCAGGACTTCGATATCTGTTTGCCTGAATTCCAAATGAGGAAACTTCCGGCGGGCCTGCTCCAGCATCGCACCGCTTAAATCGATGCCCACACCCCGGCTAGGCTTGAGCGCATCCAGCAGATCGCCGGTACCACACCCGAGCTCCAACACCGAACGCCCTTCGGGAACCAAAAATTGGAAATACCGTCTTTGTTCCCGGTAATAATAATGATTACGCCGGATCCATTTTTCGCGTTCCGGCGCTAAAAGATCGAATTTTTGAACTTGTTCTTGTTTCATAATATGATTTTTTTATCCCAAAACCATTATAATATTTCAAAAAAAATAGATCGATTTCATATTTTTAAGCCGGATCGGTCGGCATGCAACCGGCTTGAGCCCTTTTCGATGATCACATGATAATTCGTCTTAAACCACTCAAAAGTCATCCGGACCCCTTCCGCAAGATGAATTTTGCTCTCCCAGCCCAATTGCTGCAATTTACGGGTGTCCAAAAGTTTTTGAGGCGTTCCGTCCGGTTTCGAAGGGTCATAGGTTATGTCTCCCTTGAAACCGGTGATATCCCGGATCACTTCGGCCAACTCACGGATACTCAAATCGCGTCCGGTACCGATATTGATGATTTCGTTTTCCGAATAATGCTTCATCAAGAAAAGACAGGCGTCGGCCAGGTCGTCCACATGCAAAAATTCCCGTCGCGCCGATCCCGTTCCCCAAACGACCAATGCTGATTTTTTATTTTCACTTGAGTTTGCCGATTTCCCCTGTAGAACAGCTTCAGAAAATTTTCGGATCAAAGCAGGTAACACATGACTGCTCTCAAGATCGAAATTGTCACCCGGTCCATAAACATTGGTCGGCATGGCGGAGATAAAGCAGGTGTTGTATTGCTTATTGTAAGCCTGGCACATCTTGATGCCGGCGATTTTGGCGACCGCATAGGGTTCGTTGGTCGTTTCGAGTTTGCCGGAAAGCAGATATTCTTCCTTGATCGGCTGCGGGCAATCGCGCGGATAGATACACGAACTCCCCAAAAAAAGTAGTTTTTTAACGCCGTTTTTATGGGCGGCTTGAATCAGATTGCTTTGAATCATGAGGTTTTCATAAATGAATTGCGCCGGATATATGCTGTTGGCCAGGATGCCGCCCACTTTTGCGGCGGCCAAAAAAATATATTCCGGTTTTTCAACCCTGAAAAATTCCTCTACCTCCGATTGGCGGACCAAGTCCAGTTCGCGGTGGGTCCGCGTTACGACGCGGTCGTAACCTTCGGCCTGCAGTTTTCGCAGGATGGCCGAACCGACCAGCCCTCGATGACCGGCCACAAAAATTTTTGCGGTTGGATTCATTAGGTTTTCACTTTCATAACATTAAACTTGAAGATTTCATTCGTTATAGTTATGGACGGTAAAACCACCTTCCCTACAGAGCTGGTCACGTGAGGCTTCCTTGAGATCGGTTTCGACCATTTCCGAAACCATTTCCTTAAAGGAAATTTGAGGTTCCCATCCCAGGATATTCTTCGCTTTACCGGCATCGCCTAAAAGCATGTCCACTTCCGTCGGTCGGAAGTATCTTTTATCCACTTCAACAACCGTATCCCCTTTTTTCAAACCGCCGGCCTTGGAGGCATCGGCCGTAAAACTGTCAACAACACCCGCTTCGTCCGCCCCTGTTCCGCTCCAAACGATACGAATTCCGATTTCCTGAAATGCAGCTTCCACGAATTCTTTCACCGAATGGCACTGCCCGGTTGCGATCACAAAATCGTCTGGAACTTTCTGCTGCATCATCAGCCACATGGCGCGCACGAAATCCTTGGCATGTCCCCAATCGCGCTTGGCGTCCAAATTACCGAGGAAGAATTTTTTCTGTAACCCCAATTTGATTCTGGCCACGGCGCGGGTGATTTTACGGGTCACGAACGTCTCCCCGCGAATGGGCGATTCATGATTGAAAAGAATCCCGTTACAGGCGAAAAGACGGTAGGCTTCGCGGTAATTGACGCAAATCCAATAGGCGTAGAGCTTGGCCACGGCGTAAGGACTCCGGGGATAAAAGGGAGTTTTTTCAGTCTGCGGCACTTCCTGCACTTTTCCGTACAATTCGCTGGTTGACGCCTGATAAAAACGTACCTTTGAAGTCATGTTCAGAATTCTAATCGCCTCCAAAAGTCTTAAGGTTCCCAAAGCGTCGGCATTGGCCGTATACTCGGCCGTTTCAAAAGAAACTTGCACATGGCTTTGCGCTGCCAGATTATAGATCTCATCGGGTTGAACATCCTGCACGATGCGGATCAAATTGGTGGCATCCGTCAAATCGCCGTAGTGCATGAAAAAACGTACACCCTTTTCATGCGGATCTTGATAGAGATGGTCGACTCGAGCCGTATTAAGAGAAGATGACCTCCTCTTGATGCCGTGCACTTCATAATCTTTCCGTAACAAAAATTCCGCCAAGTAAGCCCCGTCTTGACCGGTAATTCCGGTAATAAGCGCTTTTTTCATGATAGGCATTCCATCCTTTCCGATGCAATCGCTTTTCGGTTGGTCCATTTTCGAAATAAATCCATGATCCCGACTGCGGTCAATACGATCAGTATCGGCTCAAAAGGGAGCCGATACTTTGCATAGCCGACGGGCCCGGAGATGAGAAGAAAATAGCTAATAATAAGCACCATGAAGCCGCTTGCCCAAAGGTTTTTCCGGCACAATAGGATCAGTCCCCATAGCTGAAGCAGCCTAAAGATCCCCATCAGAAAAAGGCTAAAGAAAAAAAACAATGAAAAAATTCCTTTCATTCCTTTTATGAAATGAAAAATACGGGCGACGATGCTTTCTCCCTGCATATAAAAAAAATGAGGCCGCTCGATGTTCAAAAGATAGGAAAAATCAACAAGCGCAGGCGCGAAAAGGTTTTTAGTTATTCCCGTTATCCAAGCTTTGACAATAGCTGACTTGGGTTCGGCTTTTAGTGCTTCAAGAGCCCATTGGGCTTGCAGATCGGCCTTTGAGAAAGGCCGCATCGTTTTCAAATCATGACCCTGCTTGAGCGCTGAAGCCTGAAATTCCATGTCTGCTTTTTTAAACGCTTCAATAAAAGAAATGTTCCGGGAATGCTCCCATACGGAAGGCACGATATATTGGAACAATTGTTCGCCATATTGGCTCGTAAGCTTCAAGCGGCCTTCCAGAAGGTAATTCCGCAAGGACCAAGGGAAGATCATTATTAAAAATCCGCCAAAAATCAGTAAAGATTTCGCAATGGCCGGGATCCATGGTCTATGAAACTTAAACCGAACAAAAATAACAAAAAAGAACATTACAAAAAACGGCAAATACATAGCAACGGGCCGAATCAACGTTGCGAAACCGAGACCGATACCGGTTAACGCGCAGGAGAACCGGCTTTCACGCATCATGAATATTTTGATATAGAGGAGTACAAGTAAAAAAACAAATAAAAACAGGCTGTCGTTCAGAATGAAATTTGAATAAGCCAACATATTGATATTTACGGATGCCAGTAGCCCCGCCGCCGGTCCGGATCCCTTCGACATCTGCTCGGCTAAAAAAAAGATCAAGATACAACTGAAAACGTCCAAAATAATCTGAACAAAAACAGCGCTGGCGTAGCCCAATCCCGTAAGATGGGTAATAAACGCCAGAAAAAAAGGATAGATCGGCATTCGTTCTGCATTTGGTTGGGCAGGAGAATCCACATCGCAAAAAGCACCGTATTTTTTTATTCCTTCTGCGAGGGATATGTATATGCTGGAGTCCGGTTGCAGGATAACGTTTATATCATGATGAATGATATAATTGAGAAGGAGCATTCTTACGGTTAAAGCGAAGAGAAAGATGATGAAAATCCAGTGTTTATTCTTCATGACCGATTGTCTATTTCATGATAAATGGTTTCCAATTCCCGAAAATAACGGATTAAATTGAATCGTGAACTTACGGTTTCATATAAGCGATCACCCAAGCGGCGGCATTGATCGGGATGATCGATTAAGGTTTCGATCGTTTCCGCCAGGGTCTTTGGATCAAGCTCTCTCGGCGGGTCTAAACGGTTTGTTTTTGGATTAACAATCACTTCCGGATATGGGGCGGCTTTGGGCGGCAGGGTGATGCGTTCTAAGGGCAAGGTGGGGTCGATCAGTATCCCATTGA
>RPPU01000443.1 GCA_003819975.1 Desulfobacteraceae bacterium | reverse complement strand
TCAACCGCGCTTGATCGGCCCTATTTTGCCGGGGTTTCTCGTAATGCACGGCCCAAAGTGGGGTGATAGACAACATAATGAGAACCAATGTTAAGGTCGAAAGTTTTTTCATCATTAACTCCTTATTGGAAGGTATTTAGACTGTAGGTATTAAGGCTATAGGCGAGGGATCATTTTTCCTACAGTCTAAATTCCTATAGTCTAATAACCTCTTCAATCATCTTGCCGCCTCCTGAAACCCGAGTTCTTTTGCTCTCTTAAGGTTTTCCGCCGATTTCTTCGGCTGTCCCATATTCTTGTAAATTAAGGATAAAAACCAATAGGTCGCCGGGTTGGCGGAATCCAAGGTCGCGGAGGCTTTCAGATACTCTAAGGCCGCGTCATATTTTCTTTTCCGGGCAAAATACAAACCCGTAATGCACAATAAGTCGGCCGCGCATTCGCGATCCCCCAAACTCTGCATGTAAACTTTTTTATTAAGTTCATCTCCGGTGATTTTAAAATCCTGAATATAAGAACTATCCGGGGCCACCTTGCCGCCGCAAGTCGTTTCGATATTAATGTATTTTTTTTCAGCAACTTGATACCGGCAGAAAAAATGATCCGGCGCCCGGACCCAGCGAACGGGCAAATTCAATTCCCGGCCGATAAGGTAATATAAAAGCGGCATGGTGATACAGGAACCTTTTTTGGCGTCCAGATACCCGGTTATGAATTGATTCTTTGTCGATTTGGCGCCCGGGTCCTTCAGGTCGTATTTAAAGGATTTTGTTTTGTACAAATACTCGTTGATGAGGCCGATCTTATGATACGGATCGTCTTTTTTCCGGATCTCATATTTCAGGCTTTCAATCATGGTTTTTATTTCGACCCGGTATTTATCGCTCTGAATATCGGGCCGGACCTCTTTGGATAAGAGCAAAGCCAAATTCAGAACATTAATCTCCCGGTTTTGAGAAATTTCCCTGGCAATGTCCTGATTAATGCCGGCTTTAACGGAGCCGCAAATTAATAAAACGGATAAAGTAAGGATTGCGAATATGGTTATCTTTTTATTCATGCAAAAATGATTAAAGTGAAAATCAATAATAGAATTGACATGCATGGCATCGATGGCGGGAAAGTTAAGTTTTTTTCCTCTTAGTCCGACAACTATGCTCTCGGCTCCTTATCCACCTGAGTTTTTCTTCACACCGGAGCCCAAGGAGCCGAGGATATTTTCCCTCGACCCCTTGACACCTTGAGCGTAGAGACATACCCGTAGAGATGATTTTATATCTCTACGGGTCTCTACGGGGAAGAGTGTAGAGACATACGCGTAGAGATAATTTCATATCTCTACGGGTCTCTACGGACCCCTCGAAACCTTGACCCCTCGAATCCTTCTTACTGATACCCAACCGTAAGCGTCAGCCCTGAAAAGGCTTTATAAGCATAAATCCCGATATAGCAGAACCCTCCGGAAGTAACCGAGGTCACGGCGCAAGTTTCATTGTTGGTCCCCCCGGTCGAGCGGTATTGATTGTTGCTCGTGGTCGGCTTGGAGGCGAACTTCAGATAAAGATCCGCGTCCCCGCTTCCGCCCCATGTTTTGACCGTAAAATTATTCGCTCCGGCCGGAACTTTAATTTTATAATAAAGCCACTTGCCTTTGCTTGCGGAAAGACCCGACAAAGTCCGACCGTTGGTCAGAATCTCAACCCCGTCCGCGGATTTGCCGGTATAGTTTTGATTGATTTGATCGGTCGCAATGCCGGCATACGTCTTATTGGCCGGCGTAAATATAAACCCATCCAGAGTCGGGGTCACAAGGCCGGTCCAGTTGGGGTCCACGGAAGCATTGTATTGACCGGCGCCATCCGTCTTCGGTTCGCCGGGCAAGCCTTTCAGGACGACATCGGCCAAGGGCATACCGTTATAGGTTACGGTTCCCGCAATTTTCAATTTTTGAACCGTATAATAAAAGGCGCGATCCATCAAGGTATCGAGCCAATTCCCGCTCTCATCGGCGGCGACGATTCTCAAGGAATAAAAACCGGTTTTCGATAAATGGTTGATCAAAGCGCTGTAATGACCGGCGGCATTGCCCAGTGGAACGACTTGCCATTCGGCGTCGGCTTCGGCTTTCAGCCATAAAACGACATTGCTCACGGCTTGATCGTCCAGGAGGTCGAAGGTCGTTTCATTTGACGCAGCGCTGTTCAATACATTGCTTTCTTTTCCTCCGGAAAGAATTTTAAAATTTTGCATAAAAGGCGGGTTGGCGTCGCTCCGGCGGGTATCGAAAAGGAGCTGAGTCACGGCTTGGCCCGTGCTGCCGTTCACGAAATAATCGGCATAGGGAATCGTCAATCGATACAATCCGGGTGCAGGCAGCGGAATCGCTTCATAAGAACCTTCGCCAATACCGCCCGCCCATGGAAAAGAGGCATTTTTTATAAGTTGACCGGCTTCGTTATAAAGGAAATAGGCCAAACCCGTATTGGGCGCGAAATCGCCAAGAGGAGAGATATAAAAATAATTGCGATTCCCTCGGCTCGGATACAAACGAATTTCATCGGAAGCATTCCACATCCTGGCCGACCAATAATGCGGACCCAATCCGCAGCGGATGCGCCTGTCGGAACTTTCGAAAACCGGGTTGCTCCAATCGAAACCGAGATAGGCCCGCAAGGGCCGATCTTTTTCCAATAAATAATAGGGCGTTCTCAGGATCAGAACCTCATCGTTGTCAAAATAGGGCCCCTGGTATTTGTAAATATCTTCCCGCATGAGGCTGAAATAAAAGTTCGTGTTTCGGATCGGACGCACATAAAGGGTGCGTTTGAATTCCCCGTTTTGATCGCGTTTCAGGGACGGCTCATTCAATCCGCTTATAAAAACGGGATTCATGGAATCGATTGCCGGACGGCATGGAAAGTGAAGAACGAACAATTCTTCGATTTCAGGATCGACTTCATAGGTAAATTCCACGGGCGTATATTCAGCGGGTGTATTGCTGAAATCCATTGAGGCATGAATGCCGCCAGTCACTTGGTCCGCGATTTGATGGCTCACGGCCTGATTGCTCCAGAAATCGAAAACCGTCCAATCCAAAACATAATCGGCGCTGACCTCCGAGAATGCGGGCGGGAATTGGAGCCTTTCGTTCATGCCGGCGCCGAACCCGGCCGGGGTTTTCAACATCCAGATTAAATCGCCGGTTAAGGGTTGATTTTGATGATCCACGAGATTAAACGTCATTTGATGAACCGCTTCGGAAGAGGAGATAGCGAGGGTTGTGCGGTTATCGATTAAAACCTTTTCCTTCACTACGATTTGATAAGGGTTAATGAAAAAGCCGATGACGTCATAATTTCCTTTGGCGGGCAATAAGGCCGTATAAGTCGCCTTATGCGGCAGAATAGTGGTGCTCCAATTCGAATTATTATGAATAATGATGTACATGGGTGCGCGGTCAAAGGTCATTTGCAGAACCGGCGCCTTGACAAAAGCAAAGGGCGCCCGGAAGGTGTCGGACCCATTGGTGAAGACAAGGGTTCCTTCATAAGCATGGGGGTCTTCCGCGACATCGGGAACCAGATTATTGTTCACGCTGAGCTTGAAATCGAAAACGGCGCTCCGGGTTTGGGCATCCAATTGAATTTGAGCGGGAAACTCGACGGTAATGCCGGGGGGCAGAGAACTCTCCAGGGTCACGGAATAAAAATAAGCAGAGGGGTCATTACCCAGATTTCGGATCGTGACTTTTTCCGTCTTGGACCACAGGGTTTGGCTTTGATCGTCATAACCCAGGCTCAGGGAAGCCGGCGACACAAGGGTGTTGGATTTCAGGGTTTTATAGATATCCAAGCGGCCGCTGCCCCGGGTAAAAACATTGAAATCGATATTCCGGGCATTGCCCATCAGGAGTTGTTTGGCTTCCAAAGAAGACAAACCGGGGCGACCCTGTAACAGCAAGGCCGCTGCTCCGGCCACATGCGGGGCGGACATGGAAGTGCCGTTATAGGCCACGCTGCCGCCGCCCATTTGGCAAGAGAGAATATTGACCCCGGGCGCCGCGATATCGGGCTTAATGTCCAAACCGGAGCCCGGACCGCGCGAGCTGAACCAGGCGATTTGATCGGATTTATCGGAAGCCGCCACAGTTAAGGCTTTTTGGGCCAGGCCCGGCGAACTGACCGTCATATAACCGTTTGAGCCATCATTCCCGGCGGAAACCACCACCAAAACACCGGCGTCAACTGCGTTATCCACGGCCTGGCAAACCGGATCGTCGGCTTCACCCTGACCGCCCAGGCTTAAGTTAATCACATCCGCGCCGTCATCGGTCTGCGGGTTGTC
>RPPU01000442.1 GCA_003819975.1 Desulfobacteraceae bacterium | reverse complement strand
ATCGGTTTCAGCACCTTCGCCTCCCTGGGTTCCATGATCGACATTGACTTCGGCGATATGATCGACTTTTTGGGGGATGACGACCATACGCGCAGTATCTTGCTCAACATGGAACACATCCATAACGCGAAGAAGTTCGTCAGCGCGGCGCGCGGTTTTGCCCGCAGCAAACCGATTATTGTCTTAAAATCGGGCCGGTATCCGGAAAGCGTGACCGCCGCCTCTCCGGTGGGTCAGCAGCCCGGCGACGACCGCGTCTACGAAGCCGCGTTCAAACGGGTCGGAGTCGTGCGGGTGGAGGAGGCCAAGGATCTTTTTAATGCGGCGCAAGTGCTCGACGCCAATTATTTGCCCGGAGGTTCGCGCCTGGCCGTAGTCGGAAACGCCGGGACCGTCGGCGCCCTGGCGACCGATAGGCTGATTGAGTCCGGGGGCGTATTGGCTGAGCTTTCCGCCGAGAGCCTGACGAAACTGCATTCGGTTCTGCCGCCGCATTGGAGCCGGAAAAATCCGGTCGATCTCGGCGGCGACGCTGACGCCGAACGTTATGCCAAGGCCATCGATCTATGCTTGCAGGATTCTTCGGTCGATGCGCTTCTGGTGATCCATACCGCGCAAGGCAACATGACTCCCGCGGATCTCGCGACCGCCATCACCGGCGTGCCCAACGCCGTTCGCAAACCGATCATCGTCACCTTGATGGGCGGTCCGGAAGTTAAGAACGGCATGGCCATCCTGCACAGCCACAACATCCCGGCCTACGGCACTCCGGAAGCAGCCGTGCGGGCCTGTCTGCAGATGTTCAAATACCGGGGCAACCTTGAACTTATGTACGAAACGCCGGCCGATTTTCCCATCGACCAAGCGCCGCCGAAACACTACCTGAAAACCTTTGTGCAGAAGGCCGTTAAAGAAGGCACGCTGGCCCTGACCCCCGAAGAGTCCATGAGTTTTCTGATTAATTACGGCATTCCATTTTCCGGAACCGTGATGAGCGCGACCTTCAACGAAGTGCTGCCGGTGGCCTTGAAGGTCGGTTTCCCGATAACCCTCAGCAGCATGCCTGGCCGAGCCGATCGGATAAAAAAAGAACAGATCGATGTGCGGACGGTTGAAGAATTGGAAGAGGCGCTGGAAGCATTGAAACGGAAAATAAGCGCGGCGCCGGAGCACACCTATCTCGAAACCGTTGCGGTCAGACCCATGCTGAAGGAGGTGGATTACATATTCTATTTGACCATGACCCGCGACGTCGATTTTAATTCGGTCATCCGTTTCGGCTTGGGCGGCATGGGTCGGGACATCTTCAAAGATTGCGCCATTGGACTCCCGCCGTTGAACCAGATGCTCGCCCGCAGGTTGATCGAGGAATCAAAGGCTTTCGAGATGTTGCAAGGTTATTTAGGCAGAAAACCTTTAGATATTTTGCAACTTGAATTGGTTTTGGTCTCCTTTTCAAATCTCGTGGTCGATTTTCCGGAGATCGCGGCTGTCGACATTGATCCGCTGGTCTTTTCCAACGGAAAACTATCGGCCCTGGACGCGCGTATCTATCTCGATCCGAATGCGCAGCCCGGCCCAACCGTTTATCCGCATCTCGCGATCACACCTTATCCCACGCGCTATATCAAGCCCTGGAGGTTGAAAGACGGAACCGAAGTGCTTTTGCGGCCGGTACGACCCGAAGATGAACCCATGCTGTCGGAACTGTTCAACAGTCTTTCCAAGCAGACCATGATCGAGCGTTTCTTCAGCCCGATCAAAAATATGACCCACGAGATGTTGACCCGATTCTGCAACATCGACTATGACCGTGAAATCGCCATTGTCGCTTGCCGCAGGGAAGGCGATAAAACTCGGATTATCGGCATTTCGGATCTGATTATCGAGCAGAATGCACGGGCGCAGTTTGCCGTATTGATTCAGGATGCCTATCAGGCCAAAGGGCTCGGCCAGAAATTAATCGATGTATTGATCGGTATCGGCCAGGAAAAAGGTTTGGAGGCGATCAACGGCGTTGTGCTGGCCGATAACGCCAAAATGCTTAAGCTCGTCAAAAGACTTGGTTTTAAAGAAATACACAGCGCTTACGGCACCACCGAAATCATGTTAAAGCTAAAATAACATTAACTTCTACAAAAGCCCTTTCTTAGCCAAATATTCAAGTCCTTTTTGGTCCATGTCATACTCGGCTTCCTGGCTGGTGGGATCGTGGGAATAGATCAGGCCTTTCTGATTCAATTGCTCAAGAATCGTCTGAGCCTGGGGTTGAGGCATATTCAACCGACTCGCAATGTAAGGCAATTGATGCTCGCTCTCTTCAAGGGTGGCGATGAGCCTGAGAACCTTGATTTCAATCGCACTTAATTCGCCTTGATTGGCAACCGGTTTGACCGGTTTGGGCAAAGGCACTTGGGCTTGGAATTCGACAGTTTCCGATCCGATAGGATCTTCTTCCTCGGGCAATTCCACCACAGCCGGTTTTTCCGGTTCCGGTTTGATTATTGGTAGGGGTGGTTCTTCACTTTTCTTTTTGGCCGGCTTGGGTTTTGGCGGGGCGGGTTGATCCGGGGTTTTTTCTTCAGGAATAAACTCCAGATCTTCCGGCAGCGTGCCAAAGAACTGTTTCAATTCCGAGATCTCCGCTTCAAGATCTTTTAAGCGCAGTTCGATGCGTTCGATTCGCTTCCTGGCCACCAAGATGATGGCGGTTTTGCCTTGTTGAGATATTTCCATTTAGAAATCCTATCAGAAATCATTTTTATGAATTTTTTTCGCGACTATACCATAAGAAATCTGCAGCTGCAAGATAATGATAGCGCATATTGACAAGCCTTGGCCGGGCGCTTTATGCTCCATTTTGGAGACTAGGAGCGCATGATGAGTGAAATCCTGATCGGGACTTCCGGATACTATTATGATGATTGGCAAAACGGTTTTTACCCTGCTAATACATTAAAAACGAGTTTTTTGACATATTATTCAGATCAATTTAGGGCAGTTGAATTAAATTTTACTTATTATCGAATGCCCACCGCTCCTCAATTGGAGAGCATGATCGCCAAATCCGGTGGCCGGTTGATATTCGTAATCAAGACACCCAAGGAATTAACTCATGATATTTCCGCGGATTCTTTGAAAAAAACCTTGCCGCTTTTTATGAAAAATATCACTCCCTTGATCCGGCACAATTTGCTGGGCGCAATCCTGGTGCAATTACCGCAAAGTTTTCATTATACGGACGAGAACCGGGTCTACCTGCGGGAACTTTTATTGGGATTATCCCCTCATCCGGTCGTGGTTGAATTCAGGCAGAAGGAATGGCTGAAAGAATCGGTCTATCAGTCCTTGACCGGTTTGGGGGCCGGGTTCGTATGCGTGGATGAACCCGATCTGCCGGCATTGTTGCCGCCCCTGTGCCTGGCGACCTCCAGGGTCGGATACTTGCGTTTCCACGGCCGTAATAAAAAGGCCTGGTACGGCACGGATGCCACCCGGCGATATGATTATCTTTACTCGGAAGAAGAACTGCGGGCATGGGTACCCAAGATCAAGGCCTTGGCTGAAAAGACGGATAAAGTCTTTGCTTTTTTTAACAACCATGCCAAGGCTCAGGCGCCGGTCAATGCCAGGATGCTGATCAATCTGCTCGCTTCCTGAATATCGGGAACCTCTAAACCCGTTGCAGAAAGTTTTCAAGAACAAATATTTTTCACCGCCTGAAATAAACAGGATTTTCAGCAAGCGCGATGGCTTTCAGGTTTTCCACACCGGAAACAAACCAGGGCTCTTTGCAGGAAGGAATTTCCCAGGTCCATTCCGGATTGTCCATACCGAGTTCGGCGCATAGATACTCGATGGTTGAGGCGAGTAAGGCGTCCATTTTTTCGTTTCCGGGTTCAAAACGGTTTTCCACAATAGATCGGTCTTTATACCGCCGCAAATCATCCACAAAATCTATAAAGGGAATCAGCCAGTTTTTGGAATCGGCTTCGATTTGTTTTTTTGTTTCAGCAACGGTAATCATAAATATTTTATTCAATAATATTAATAGGATCATGTAATTTTCAAAAATGTCAAGCCGACTTTGCCGGCAACAACCTGTTCATTTTTCAATCTTTTTATGTTAATGGATAAACCGAAGGCGGAAAGAACCCTATGCATGATTTTCGTTTAGCCCGTGAAAGGATGATCAAGGAACAACTTAAACCGCGTGGTATTACGGACGCCGGAGTCCTGAAAGCCATGGGCAAAATTCATCGTCATCTGTTTGTGGAAGAGGCGCTTCAAGGTGAATCCTATAATGACCATCCTATGCCCATCGGTGAAAAACAGACCATTTCTCAACCCT
>RPPU01000441.1 GCA_003819975.1 Desulfobacteraceae bacterium | reverse complement strand
TTTGATGAGCGGACAGCCTTTATATTAATAAATTATATATTCGTGTATCGACGAGTGGGGCGCTATCTGAAAATTTAAATTTAATTTTCAATGGCATCATTCACATTTATAATTTTAATGCCGTATCTGGAATTTTATCTTATACGGAATTTTAATGGATCTGATGACAGGATATTTCAAAAAACAAAAGATGAGCGAAGCGACAACCAAAAAAGTCGGAAATTTGGCTATACCCATCCTTAAAACAGTATTTTTGAGATATTCTCTAGTAAAAAACCATAATGGGGACAGGCGCTTCTGTCCCCAATAACATTATACGACGCGATTCGTATAAAGGCCGATGTCAGCGAGAACCATGGGGACGGATGCGTCCGTCCCCGATAAAAAAGGGAGGAGACTTCATGGCCGATCTGAAGCTTTTTTTATTCGGTTTCCCGCGCTTGGAGCGGGACGGTAAGGCAGTAGAAATCAACCGCCGTAAATCCATGGCCTTGGCCGCCTATTTGGCGGTCACGCGGAAACCCCAGAGCCGTGAAGCCCTGGCAACTTTGTGTTGGCCGGACCTGGATCAAAAACTTGCCCAGGCTTCCCTGAGAACGACGCTTTGGTATATGAATAAAATATTCGGCCCGGAATGGCTGACGATCGGGCGGGATCATATTGAACTGCATCAGCACAAAAGCGATTGGATCGATGTTAATCGGTTTCAGGAGTGTTTGGCGCAATCTGCGGATCACCGACACCCGGAAGACAGGTTTTGTCAGGTGTGTCTGATTTCTTTAAGCCAAGCAGTCGAAATTTATCAAGACGAGTTTCTGGCCGGTTTCAGTTTGCCGGACAATGACGCTTTCGAGGAATGGAAGCGTTCTCAAGCCCAACGTTTAAACCGCAATTTGATCAAAGCCTTGGAACGGCTTATTCATATGCATATAGACCGGCAGGAATACGAGCAGGCGCTGGCTTATGCCTTTCAATTGGTAAAGGCAGATTCATTAAACGAATCGGCGCACGGTTATTTGATGAAGTTATATGCCTGGCTGGGGCAACCGACCAGCGCGCTGAAACAATATGAAGAATGTTCGCGCATCCTGGCCAAGGAATTGGATGTGAAACCCCAAGAAAGCATGGCAAACCTCTATCTGGCCATCAAAGAGAAGCGTTTTCCGGTTTTGCAAAATCAGAACGGACAGGGTTCCTTTTTATCTGAAAAAAACAAGTCACTGATGAGCTTGCCGCGTATTCCTCCGATTAGCGCGGAAAGAGAGCTTCTCGTGGCCTAAAAGAAATCTATCATGAATCATTAAATATATGTATCGACAAGGAGAAGAATGTATGAGCTTCATGAATGTTAACCGGTGTCGAAAGGTCGGATGGTTTTTTTTGTTAACGCCTTTATTTCTGCCCATTACAATCCAAATCCGGGCTGAACAATGGACTCAACCTGCGATTAATGCGGAAAATTTGGAAACCATGACCGTTGGACCTATAAATTCATATAGCCTTTATAGCGCCACGACCCAATATGGCATATTAAAAAGTTCAGATCACGGCGACACCTGGACCTCCGCCGCCATGCCCGCGGAAGTCCATGACATAGCCGTTCATCCACAAGATCCTTTTATTCTCTATGCCGGCACAAGCGGCGGTATCTATAAAAGCATGAACAACGGCAATACCTGGGATACTGTTTTACCCTTCAATGATATTTATGAACTGCAACTGGTTATTGACCCTAAAACGCCTTCCACGGTTTACGCGCTTGTGGGCGATAACGGCGTCTACAAAAGCACGGACAGCGGTAAAAACTGGGAAAAAAAAGTGTCGATCACGCAAGGCTTGGCCTTGGCCATCAAGCCCGACAACCCCGCTGTTCTTTATGTCGGTATTTTTGGTTCCATCAGCGGTGTCTTAAGAAGCGCGGACAGCGGTCAGACTTGGACGGTTATCAATAACGGTCTGCCGCAAGATTACATGGCGGTTCATGATTTTGCCATTGATCCCCAAAATTCTTCCACCATCTATGTCGGTATAGATTCGGGTGTCTATAAGAGCACGGATGGCGGCGATCATTGGATCGCAACCGGATTGATCCATACGAATGTATTGACGGTCTGCATTGATCCGGACGATCCCGATATTCTTTATGCGGGCACTCATTATGATGGCGTGTATAAGAGCTTGAACGGCGGCGACACCTGGATCGCCATAAACGACGGGTTGACGAATATGGCCGTGGGCGCCCTGGCCGTTGATGTCCAAGCTTCTTCAAAAATTATCTATGCCGGAACCTACGGCGGCGGCCTTTTTAAAAGTTTGGACGGCGGCAACAACTGGATTGCCATAGACAACGGATTGCTGAATTTGTGGGTGGGTGACCTGGCCTTTGATCCCCAAACATCTGCAGTCTATGCGGCCGGAACTTTCAGCGCGGTTCCTTCCCAACCGGACAGCGGGAGCGGCGGGGGCGGCGGCGGGGGGTGCTTCATTGCCGCAGTTGGTCATTTGCCGCTATGGACCAGCAGGTTATTCTTGGTTTTGTTTTTCCTATGCATCGGTTGGATCGGCCGGAGACCGGTGACTCTGTGAAGCATATAGGATAGAAATGTTTATCCCTTTTTGCTTATTATAAAGAATGAAAGAGTAGAAAAGGAGTATGAAACAATGAAAAAACCGGTAGTCTATTTGATCCTGTTCTGTTGCCTCTGCGCGGGCGTCTTGTCCCCGGTCCGTGCGGGTTTTAAAGAACCCGAGTTTTTCGTGTTCGCCAACGAACCTCTGGTGGAAACGTTTAAGGGTTATTATCCGGAAGTGGAAGAGTTTTACGAATCGGACGCGAAACTGGTCTTTATTGCGCCCAGCGAATACCGGAAACCCGAAAAATATCTGGTCAAGGTCCAATTGCAGAACACGAACGGCATCAAGATCTATGAAGGCCAGGGAGAGTTAAACGCCAAATATGCCATGGAGAGATCGTTTCTCTATTATCCCCTCTATTTGGATAAAGAGGTTAAAGCCAAGTTGGCGCCCGGTATGGTGACGGCTCGACTGTATGTGGACGGCCGGCCCTATGCGCCGAAACAGCTCAAATATAACCCGGAAAGCATCATCAACCGGAACTATAACCAGGTCGTGATCCTGCCATTTTACAGCACCGGCGATCGGATCTGGGATTATAAAGCCAGAAAAGATATTTTGAATACGTTTGCGGACGCCATCCATTGCGAGGTCAAGCGGGTCATCTCCGCGACCCTTAATCCGTACGATTCGGGACAGAAAATATTGGGCCTCGATATCCGTAAATGCTTTAGAGATCCGGCCTGCTTAAAGCATCTGCGCGATACGTACGGCGAAGGGCTGTTCATCACCGGCGATGTGGACGTTAAAGAAATCCCGAGAGCGAGATTAGCCGGAACATTTCAAATTGAATTGGAAGTGCTGGCGGTGAATTCAAAAACGTGGGAAATAAAAAAATTCAAATATACGTTCAATCCGGTCGCCCTTAAAACCGAGGAGGCCATTAAAAACCTTATTAAAAATGTTCTCTACAAGGAAGGTTTACTGGCCTATGTTCGCGGATTGATGTAAAGGGTCTGCGCGTCTTCTTAGATAAACTTTTTCATGGAGTGGTTATTCCGTGTTCTTGGAAGAAAGAAAACATCGGCGAAACGATTCCGCAATTGCGATTTATCTATTTTTGGATGGGCAGGAAATACCGCAAAAAGCCTTTGTGCTCAACTTTGCCCCGGACGGTTTTTTGATTAAAACTTTTGAGGGTCTGGCGTTGCAAGTGACGGTTTCATTCCGGGCTGTTGCTCCTGCCGGTCGTCATCAGGCCGCGGAGCGAACCTTGCCGCCTTTCAAAGGGGAAGTGATCTGGTGTCACCATTTATTTGCCCCGCAGGAAGATTACTTTCTCTGCGGAGTCCGGTGCCTCGATTCCCTGGGGATGAATCTGTCGGAACAAGTCAAAAATGAGCGGATCTCAAGGAGTGCTTGATTGATTTCACGCAGAGAGACAGATTGAAAGATAAAAGGTTCTCGGCTTATCGTTGACGATTTATAATGTGCCTATGATTTTAAAGTCTATTTTGTCATTTCGACCGCGGGGAGAAATCTTAATTAAAATCGTTATAAAATTTAAAAGATCAGAGACCGTGAACCGTATATTTTGTTTTATGAATTTTTAATCTTGAATCTGCAATCTTGAATCCTTTTTGGGTTCATGCACGAAAAAGATCAGAATGGCAATGACGACAAAGATGCCGATCAGGTTGGCCATAATCGGCGCGCGGATGCCACCCCATTTGTACAAGAACCCGCCGGCAGTCGGACCGAGACAGGCAATAAGGCCGCGAAACGT
>RPPU01000440.1 GCA_003819975.1 Desulfobacteraceae bacterium | reverse complement strand
TTACGAGTGTGAGTTTTATGCCCAGCAAAGATTATTATCAGATTCTTGGTCTTTCCCGAAACGCATCGGCTGAAGAGATAAAAAAATCTTACCGTAAGCTTGCCATGCAATATCATCCGGACCGCAATAAAGACAAAAAAGCAGAAGGTCAATTTAAAGAGATCAGCGAAGCCTATGCGGTTTTAAGCGATACGGAAAAACGCAAACAATACGATATGTTCGGAGCTGAGGGGTTTCAACAACGATACACTCAGGATGACATTTTCAGAAACTTCGATTTCGGCAGTATTTTCAGCGAATTCGGCTTTGGCGGCGCCCGAGGGAATGGCCCGAATGTTTTTACCCATATTTTCGGCAATATGGGCAATGGCGCCGGCCAGACTCAATTCAGGGGCCGGCGCGGCCGCAATTATGGTTCCCCCTCTGCCGATTATGAAAACCCAAGACAAGCCCCCAAAGGCGACGATCTGATTTATGAATTGGCGATTACCCTTGAAGAAGCAGCGGTCACCACCAATAAGGTCATATCCTATCCCTTGGAAGGCCGTTCTGAAAAAATATCAGTCAAAGTACCGGCCGGCATTGCCACCGGTAAAAAATTGCGATTAGCTGAAAAGGGCAAAAAAAGCCCCTATGGCGGACCGACCGGGGATTTATTCATTCAGATTAAGATATTGGATCATCCGGTTTTCCGGCGCCAAGAGGATGACCTTTATTTAACCCGGCAAATTAAATTCACCGAAGCTTTAAACGGAACCGAAATCGATGTTCCCACGATTGATAATAAGACCTTGCGCTTAAAAATCCCGGCCGGGACCCAATGCAATGCCAAATTCCGCTTAAAAGGTTTTGGCATGCCGCGCATGAACGATGCCGAACGCGGGGATGCGTATGTTGAAATACTCATCATGGTTCCTGAAAAATTAAATAAAAAACAAAAAGCCTTGCTGGATCAAATGACGGAAGCAGGTTTGTAGATGAAAGCCTTAGCAGTTTTTTCCGGCGGCTTGGATAGTATGCTGGCGGCCGCTTGGGTGCGCTCCCTGGGCATCGCGGTCCAGGCGGTTTTTTTTGAATCACCCTTTTTCACTTCTGCCCGGGCGCAACGCTCGGCCCGTGTTTTAGACTTGCCTTTTAAAGTTTTTCCCATTACCACTTCCCTGCTGGAGATTTTGAAGAATCCCAAACATGGCTTTGGGGGCAACATGAATCCCTGCATTGACTGCCATGCCTTGATGATTCGCCGGGCCGGCGAATTGCTGGCGGCAGAAGAAGCCGATTTCATCATCACCGGGGAAGTCTTGGGACAAAGACCCATGTCTCAAAACAAACAAGCTCTGCGGGTCGTAGCCGCGGAGAGCGGTTTTGGCGAACGCGTTTTACGTCCCTTGTCCGCCAAACTGCTGCCCCCTACGCTTCCGGAAGAGAAAGGTTGGATTAAAAAAGAGGACCTCTTGGATATCCAGGGTCGTTCCCGCAAACCCCAGATGGCTTTGGCGCAAAAAATGGGCATTCAAGATTATCCCGCGCCTGCCGGCGGTTGTTTGTTGACCGACCCGATTTTTGCTTTGCGTCTACGCGACCTCTTTTCTTCAAAATCCGAGTTTGCATTGTACGAAATTGAACTTTTGAAATCAGGCCGTCATTTCCGCCTGGGCCCGGCCGTCAAGTTGATTGTGGGCCGGAACAAAGCAGACAACCAGGCCATTGAAGCCTTAGCCGGCGTTCAGGACCTCATGATCAAGACGGTTTCCGTTCCGGGGCCGACCGCTCTTATGATCGGCGCCGCAACACCCGCAATGGAGGAAACCGCGGCCCGCATTACCGCCGCATACAGCGACCTGCAAGCGGGCCAAGAGACCGCGATGCGTCTCACCCGTTCCGGCGACGAGCAATTAATCCTTATCCCCGCCGGCGCCAAAGAGATATTCCGAAATTTATTATTGCAATAAAGAATGGTTTGCATATGGATGAAGAAGAAATTACATCTTGAATAATCTTTGCCAAAAATTCTTTTGATTGATCGTCTGGACGATCTTATGGCTTTCTTCCACCTTTTTTTTCTGAACATCAATCTCGACCATCGACTTGCTCTGCTTCTGTTCCAGATCTTCCATCTTTAAATTTAAGGCCAAAATTTCGAGTTTCGTTTTGTAATCGACATTTTCGTCCGCGCCTTTTAAAATCTCCATCTGTTTGGCGATCGCTTTCTTTTCGTTTTCGATTTCCAAAACAATCTGCTTCTGAGTCTCGATAATCGCCGTAGCCCGGCCGATCGATTTTTGATAATTCTCTTCTTTGTCCATGGTAAAAAGAAGGACATTAAATACAAATAAGGCGATGATGAAACAAAAGATCATAACTTTTGCGATAAAAGTGGTCGAAGACCAAACCCAGATCAGAGTCGCCCGAACCCAACCGAAAAGGCCGGAAAAGGAGTCTTTGGTTGAATAAGTGACCGAACCCCCTTCCACCAGCTCGGTAATCTCCTGGATCGTCCGAGACAAGAGATTGACTTTCTCTTCAAACTCACGGCCCAATTGACCGCTCAGGCATTTTTTTCGTAATTCCTTATCGCCTTTCTTAAAGGTCTCGGCAAATTCTTTGAGGTCGCCGATCATTTTATCGGTATCGATTTCATGAACGAATTTTCCCGGAAACCGTTTTTTTAAGGCGATAATCTCACCGCGTAAAGATTCGGCATAGGTGACCACGGCAATACCCATGCGATATAAAAAAACCCTTTCGCACAGGTATTCGTTGGCCATAACTAGCAAAAGACAACGATCCCGGATTTCATTCAAGGCATTGATGGGTTTTCGCCTGATCGCATTCAAGAAGAGATCTTTTTTGTTGGGTTTCTTCATAACCAATCAATTCTATTTAATAAATCGCTTCCTATTTTAACCTCTCTTTGATTCCCTGTCATCTCATTTTTTCCGGCTGCAGGCCTATCAGCCGGGTAAAAATATGAAATTAGATAAATATTTGTTTAAGTTAATTTACATTAAATAATCTATTTTCATAAAAAGCTCATTGCATTAATCAATATTACATAAATTTATTTTGGTATCTCTCCGAGAGTGTGCAGGCTTATATGGTGGGTTTTCCTGAAAAATGCTATAAGAAAATCCAAGCCAATGATTAAAAATTAATTATAGGAGCATTTCATGGAATATTCCTTTTTCATACTCGCCGGTTTCCTGATCGGGGCGGTTTTAGCCTGGCTGATTGCGATTAACCGCAGCAAATCTCAAGCCACCGCGGAAATTCAAGAAATCCAACGGTGCGCTAACTTAGCGGAAGGTCGCGCCGGTGTTCTGGAAGCCACCATTGCGGAATTGCGCGGCCAAATTCAACGCCGTGAAGAAAATACGGAAAATCTACGTTGTGAACTGGACCTGGAACGATCGGCCAAAGTTCGAGCCGAAACAGAGTTCAAGGAAATCAACCTGCGCCTGCAGGAAGAACGCAACACATTGACTGAAGCCAAAACACGGCTGATCGATGTTTTCAAAGCCCTGGCCGGAGACGCTCTGGGAAAAAGCAATGAAGCTTTTCTGAGTCTGGCGCGCGAAACATTCGATAAAGTATTGGCCGAAGCCAAAGGCGATATAGGCCAACGCCAACAAGCCATTGACGGAATGATCAAACCGCTTACCGAGAACATTCAAAAATTCGAAGAGCACATTCGCGGCTTGGAAAAGAGCCGCCAGGAAGCCTATACCAGCCTGGAAGGTCACTTAAAAACTTTGACCGGCACCCAGCAACAACTGCAAAAAGAGACCGCCAACCTGGTTACGGCTCTGCGCAACCCGCAGGTGCGCGGACGCTGGGGGGAGATGACTTTGCGCCGGGTGGTGGAATTAGCCGGCATGTCGGATTATTGCGATTTTACCGAACAAGTATCCGTCACCCTGGAAAGCGGCCGTATCCGCCCCGATCTCATTATTCATTTGCCGTCTGAAAGAGAAATAGTCGTGGATGCCAAAGTATCCCTGGAAGCCTACCTGGACGCCATAGCCTCGCCCTCGGAGCACCTGCGCAAAGAAGCCATGAACCGTCACGCCGGTCATATTCGCGCGCATATGAATGCCCTGTCCGGTAAAAGTTATTGGGAGCAATTCGATAAGGCTCCGGAATTCGTGGTTATGTTCATACCGGGTGAATCCTTTTTCGCTGCGGCCGTGGACATGGACCAACGCCTCATTGAAGACGGTCTTGAGAAACGTGTGGTGTTGGCTACCCCGACCACTTTGGTCGCCCTTCTACGGGCGGTCGCCTATGGCTGGCGCCAAGAGCAGATCACCAAAAACGCCAAAGAGATCAGCGAACTGGGCAAACAGCTTTATGAACGCATTCGGGTCATGATGGAACATGTG
>RPPU01000439.1 GCA_003819975.1 Desulfobacteraceae bacterium | reverse complement strand
TCGGCGATTTAGACGACTTTTTTTGGCCCAGCACCGCTTGGCATGGATTAAAAACAAATACCGGCCTGACCGCCGTCGCTCTTTTATATGCCGCGCCCTCTTTGCCGGTCCTCCTGGCGCTCTCGGAAGAGCCTGTCGCCATGCGGGAATTATTGACGGAAATCCGCTATCTCCTGCCGCCCCGGTTTTATACCCATTTGAGTCCCGGATTGGAAACGGATTTCAAGCCGACCCACGCCCTGGATCCGCACGGCGAGTATTACAAAATGGCCCTGATCGATACGACCTCGCTGTCGCGCTTCCAACACCCCGGGGCCGTAAAACTGGGCGATACCGATCTCCCCGCCATCTTGAAATTCTACGCGCAAAGTTACCCGGGCAATTGGTTCGACCCGCGTATGTTGCAAACCGGACAATTTTTCGGCATCAAAGAAAAAGGCGACCTGGTCAGCATAGCCGGCATTCATGTCTACTCGCCTTGCTACAAAGTCGCGGCTTTGGGCAACATCACGACCCGCCCCGATTTCCGCGGCAAAAGCTACGGCGCGCTCGTCACCGCCGCGGTTTGCGGATCTTTGCTTAAAACAGTCGACCATATCGGCTTGAACGTCAAGGCGGACAATGCCGCCGCCATTGCCTGCTACCGTAAGCTGGGCTTTGAAGTGATCGGCTCCTATAACGAATTTATTCTCGAAAAAAAAACATAAATGCAAAACCCTGCTGTTCGATTTGCGCCAAAAACCTTGCCGGCCGAGGCCATCGACACTTTCTCGAAAAAGAACACGCGCCGAGACGAGCATGATTTCAAAAAACCGTTTTTGGGCATGATTGAAAATATTTACGATTCAGGTCCGAATCCCGCAAAATATCCCGATGTCCGTTTCCTGGACCCTGCGGATTTCTGGAGTGACTTTAATCGGTTTTTAAAAACATCGGAAAAAATGAAGACAAGATCTGACAGGATTAGCAGGATTGGTTTGTTATCAAAAACGCATTGAAGCAAAGCGTTTAAAGGGCCGGCCCAAACGTGTCTTCCGCGATTAAACCTTTGGTCCGATAAATGGGCCGGCTGATTTTCCGAATCGCCGGAAGCTTGAGAGCAAAAACCAGAGACCCCAAAACGCAGCAAATTCCGGAGAGCAGAATGGTTCGCGGCGTTCCAATGATATCGGCCAAGCTGCCGGCCAGGAGACTGCCGAACGGAATCATGCCCATAAAAGCCATGGTATAGATACTCATGATCCGGCCGCGTTTGTCTTCATCCGCAATGGTTTGCAGCAATGTATTGGTTGCCGCCATCTCGACGATCATTCCAAACCCGATCACCGCCATAAAGAACAAAGCAAAATACAACTCCCGCGAAAGAGAGAGCAGAATCAACCCGATTCCAAAAATTCCGGAAGCCAAAGCGACTACGCGCATCAAACCCACCGCATTTTTACGGGAGGCCAGAAAAAGGGCTCCGGACAAAGCTCCAATGCCTGTCGCTCCCATCAAAAAACCTAAAGTCCGCGGCCCGCCGTGCAGGATCTTGTCGGCAAAAATCGGCATCAAGATCATAAACGGCATGCCCATCAGGCTGATCATGGCCAGAAGCAAAATTAAAGCCCGGATCG
Organism: Desulfobacteraceae bacterium; assembly: GCA_003819975.1. The sequence continues at coordinate 2,789 of RPPU01000439.1, read as the reverse complement.
GCAGCGAGCCGAACGCATAACGAAACCCTTCTTTCATCTCTACCCAAATCCGCTGACCCCCGGTTTTTTTCTCTTTAGGTTTGACTCGCATGGCCAGCAACGCGGCAAGCACGGCAATAAAACTCAGACCATTCAGCAAAAAACACATGCCTTCGCCAACGGCGGCGATTAAAAGGCCGGCAATCGAAGGCCCGATCAAACGGGCGCCGTTAACCATGGTGGAATTCATGGCAATAGCATTGCTCAAATCCTCTTTGGTTTCCACCATGTCGACGATATAGGATTGTCGCACCGGCACATCCAACGCATTGATCGTCCCGAGCGCCAGACTCAATACGATCAATTCCCAAATCGTGATCCAATTTGCCAGGACCAGCACGGCCAGAATCAAGGCCTGGATCATGGACAAGGCCTGCGTGACCACCAGAGTCCGGTGCCGGTCCCAACGGTCCGCGAGCACTCCGCCGAAAGGCGCGAAAACGAGCGCCGGAATGCGCGTTGAAAAACCCACCACCACCAACCACACCGCTGAATCGGTCAGGCGGTAGGCCAGCCAGCTGACCGCGATCTGCTGCATCCAGGTGCCGATCAGCGAGATGCTTTGCCCGCCGAAAAACAAACGGTAATTGCGGTGCGCCAAAGCGCGAAAAAGGAATTTAAATCCTCTGGAATCGTCTGGTTTAATTTTTTGAAAATTCATATGATTTCAGATTCGATTTGGAGCGTAACCGTTTAGGCCAGTCGGTTCAATGTTCACGGTTGATTCCTGTTTTTTTGTCTTCATTATTTTCTAAAACCTTGAACTGTGAACCGTGAACGGCATAACTTTGAACCTGAGGCATCTCAATTAATTTAATAAAAATATTATACTATTCTAAAATGAAAAAGGGGTAACCTCCATTCGGTTACCCCTTGATATTTTCTGGCGGTCCCAACGGGACTCGAACCCGTGTTTCCGACGTGAGAGGCCGATATCCTAGACCGCTAGACGATGGGACCAAAAAAAATGGCTGGGGGACAAGGACTCGAACCCTGGTTAACGGGGCCAGAACCCGCTGTCCTGCCGCTGGACGATCCCCCAGCACAAGGGCTTATTTTGCCGAATTCCTGAAAAATGTCAAGCCAAAAGGTTTTTTGATCCTAAAAAACATCTAAACGCTTACCACCCCGCTCTTATCCGCTTTTAACTCCAGGGCCGCGGCCATTAGAGCTTTGGTATAGGCCTCTTTCTATCAACTTAATATGTTTATTTTATTAGACTTATCAGAAAACATCTCAACTGGATGGCACTCCCGGGATTTGACTGTCTCTACAATATACCCCCTCAGCTTTATGAAGGGTTAAAAAAAAACTATACGAGACGACATGCAACAAAATGATCTTTTGATATTTCCCTTAGGTCTGGTTTTTCTTCCCGGCACTCATTTTCCCTAATGGAACATCGAGGATAAAATAAACAGCCTTGTGGTTTTACGGTTATGTCTTTTATTTCATCCAACAGCGGTTTATTCGCAGCTGTAATGCCCGATAAACCCGGCATAGATAAATAAAGATGTTTCGTATAGGGATGCATCCTATGTTTGATAAGCTCCATCGAACGAGCTTCTTCCACAATTACGCCGCCATACATCACCCCGATTCTATCGCTGAAAAATGAGACAACGGCAATATCGTGGGCGATGAAAAGCATCTTAATTTTGGACTCTTCCTTAATTTTCAACAAAAGATTTAATATTTGACTCTGGATCGAAACATCCAGTGCGGAAACAACCTCATCACAGATTAAAAAATCCGGTTTTTGGATTAAAGCCCGCGCAATGGAAATTCTTTGCCTTTGCCCACCGGAAAAATCGGCCGGTCTTCGACTGAGATCGTTCACCGTCAGCCCTACCCTTTGTAAAATCTGCTCTGCCTCTTCTTTGGCTGACTTGATATCCCGATAATGAGGCGAATATTTATAACCGCTGGTTAAAATTTCAAGAATGTTCATGCGAGGATTAAGCGATTTGGCGGGATCCTGAAAAATATATTTTATTTTACTGCGTAATAATCTCAATTTACTCTTAGTAATTTTTTCTAATTGAAATATGTTACCATCCGCACTGATATATTTTATGTTACCGGCATCATGCTTATAGACTTGGACCAGTAAACGAGCCATGGTCGTCTTGCCGCACCCTGATTCACCGACCAGGCCATAAGTTTCACCTTCTCTGATCTCAAAAGAAATACCGTTTATTACGTAAATAAATTTCCCGATCTTGGCAAAAAATCCAGCCTCGGAATTAAATTTTTTGTATACATCTTTTACGATAAGCATTTTTACTCACCGATATCCATAAAAATAAATTTCAATCAGAGATCGGCGCTCTTAAGCACCGATGCAGATGACCTGCGAGCCTTAGTTCCGGAATAGCTTGCTTGCATTCTTCAATGACATAGGAGCATCTTGGCGCAAAGGGACAGCCCGGCTCAGGGTTGAGCGGATTAGGCACAACACCGGGTATCGTGCGGAGTTTGTGCTCCTTATAATGAACCCCGAACACGGGCAATGAAGCGAGCAAAGCTTTTGTATAAGGATGAATCGGTTTTGTTAAAACATCTTGAGTATGTCCCTCTTCGAGTATCAGGCCACCATACAGGACGAGGATTCTTTGAGATATGCTTTTAATTAAAGCGAGATTATGGGAGATAAATATGATCGATAGGTTTCTTTTTTTATTAAGTTCTAAAAGCAATTCGATGATCTGAGCCTGGATCGTCGCATCCAGGGCCGTTGTCGGTTCATC
>RPPU01000438.1 GCA_003819975.1 Desulfobacteraceae bacterium | reverse complement strand
CATTGATCGGATTGAAGCGTCCAGCATTGAACGTCTGGTGGTGACGAATACGATTCCGCTTAGCCTACGGGCCAAGCAGTGCCCTAAAATCATCCAACTCTCCATTGCCGAACTGCTGGGCGAGACCGTCAAGAGAATTTATAATTCCGATTCCGTCAGCACTTTGTTTGTATAATGTTTTTTCGATCTTGAAAAATAGAGGATCGAAAAAACATAAATCCGGCAAGATCGCCGGAATAAGTTCGTATGATGGAAAACACATTGTTTTTTGTTTATGTCAGTATTTTGGAATAAGAAGCCTTAATGAGGCTTAATGTTTTTTAGGAGGTAAGAAATGTCTCAATTAACTTTGGCTGCCCGGATACGTGAGCACACGGGAAAAGGGATGAATCGAAAATTGCGGACCCAAAAAATGGTTCCGGCCGTATTTTACGGCCCCCATGCCGATACGACCCTGTTGACCGTGACTTATACCGATCTGCAAAAGCTTATGAAACAAGCAAAAACCGAAAATATCATCTTCGACCTTCAGATCGAATCCAAGAGCGGCGCCCAAACCAAAAAAGTGCTGCTCAAGGAACTTCAGTCCAATCCGTTGAAGGACACCTATCTGCATGCGGATTTCTATGAAATTACCATGGACAAGGCCTTGATTGTCAAGGTGCCGGTGCGGTTGCTCAATATCCCCGTGGGTGTCGGCAAAGGCGGCGTTCTGCAGCATACCCGCAGAGAATTGCTCGTATCCTGCTTGCCCGACCGGATCCCGGAATACATTGAAGTGGATGTTTCCGCTCTGGATATCGGCCAATCCATTCAGGTCAAAGACATCCAATTCGGCGAGGGTATCACCTCCAAGTTGGACGGACAGGTTTCGGTAGCCGGTGTGGTCGCCCCGAGCGCCGTGCCTGAAAAGGACGAAGCCAAGGAAGAAGCCGTTGAAGGCGAAGAGGGCGCCGCCAAGGCCGAAGGCGAACCGGAAGCTAAAAAAGAGGAATCCAAATAACGGCCTATGCGTCGTCCGGAATCTAAGAGAAGAGTATTTAACCGCAGACTGAGGGCAAACGAAGGACGGACAAGCCGGAATTTTTTTCCCGCTCGACTTGAGCGGGAAAAAGATGTCATCGGTACAGGATTTTTTTGAACTCAAATTTCATCAGATCAAAGAAATCCTTTCTGCGCGGCTGAAGGTTGGGGTGCATAGAGGGTTTGTATTTAAAAACTGAAAAATGATTTTCTCTGCGTCTTGGCGTCTCTGCGCGAGAAAATAGCTTGGCTGCGGTCGATCAACAAAAAATTGTCGATGTTCTTGAGGCAAGTACATAAGGTCTTCATTATTCCGAAAACGGAAAGGGATTGTACTGAAAACCCATAAAGTATATTTGCTCGCGGGTTTGGGAAATCCCGGCATCGAGTATAAGGAAACCCGGCATAATGTCGGCTTCCAGGTTATTCGTTTGCTCGGCAAGGACCGGGGGGTAGAATTAACCGGGCGGCGTTTTCAGTCTAAAAACGTGTTGACGGAAGTCCGGCGGCAAAAAGTCATCTTGCTTTGCCCGCAAACCTTTATGAACCGGAGCGGGATTTCGCTAAGGGCTTGTGTCGATTATTATAAAATCGATCCGGCCGATATCCTGGTGATCCATGATGATCTGGATTTGCCGGTGGGGCGGGCCAAAGCAGTCGGGAGCGGAGGCGCCGGGGGTCATAAAGGCATTCTCTCGATTATCCAACACCTCGGGACCCATGAGTTTGCCCGTCTTAAAATAGGCATCGGCCGGCCGCGTCATCGGGAATTAATAGAAGATTTTGTGTTGCATCCTTTTTATTCCGATGAGCGCGAAACCATGACCCAGGTGATCCGAACCGCCGCTGAAACCGCGGAATATTTTTTGCTGCATGGGATCGATAAATCGATGGCGCAGATCAATCATTTGGGCAAAGTTTTTTTTGATCCTAAAAAACCGCAGGATCAAAAAAAACTGAATTCCGGTGAAGAGTTGTTGAAACGGAGGCGCAAGATATAGGTTTCTTATTCCATAATATCGACATGGGGATCTCTAAAAAGCGGCCTTTTGATCATGATTCGATTCTCAGGGGCGGGCATTGGTAAAATGTGTTTTTAGAGATCGTGGGTTGTCGATAAGGAAAAAGAATGCGCTCCCCTTTATCATCGTACGAATTTTGTTCCGGCGCTTTTTGCCGGAACGACATTTTTTTTGATCCCGCGGTTTTCGGGATCAAAAAAAATATAGGGAGAGTACTAAGCGATGTCTTTTAAAGAGGGCGATTTAGCCGTTTATCCGGCCCATGGGGTGGGGAAGATCGAAAAAATCGAGACGCAGGAGATTTCCGGGTGCCGCCAGGATTTTTACGTCATGCGGATCCTGGAAAACGATATGATCATTATGATCCCGACCAAGAATGTGGGCAATGTAGGGCTCAGAGAACTCATCAGCCTCAATGATGTGCCCAAACTCTATTCCATCCTCCGTAAAAGAGACGCGCTGATCGATAATCAGACCTGGAACAGGCGTTACCGGGAGTATATGGATAAAATCAAGACCGGCTCGGTTTTTGAAGTGGCTGAAGTTTACCGCGATCTTTTGCGGTTAAAGCTGGACAAAGAGCTTTCCTTTGGAGAAAGAAAAATGCTCGACACCGCCCGGACTCTATTGGTCAAGGAAATCTCTTTGGCCAAACAAGTCAAGGAAGAGCAGATCGAACAGGATTTGGACCTGATATTCGCCTAAATGTTTTCTCGATAGGATCGAAAAAACATAACCCATGATTTCTTTTGAACACAGCAACTGAAAATAATTTTCAATTCAGCATTGTTTCCCCGGTACCCGAATCCCGGTTGGATGTTTTTTTGACATCCCAAATCACGGATTTAACCCGCAACCGGGCCCAGGCATTAATCAGGGCCGGCCGGGTCCGGGTGAACGATTGCAGCGATCTGAAAGCCGGCTATCGCTTGAAAACCGGCGACCGGGTTTCCATTTTTATACCGCCGGCGCGCTCATTGGCGCTTGAACCGGAATCGATCGATTTGTCCATTCTTCATGAAGACCGGGCTTTGGTGATTATCAACAAACCTCCCGGTTTGGTCGTTCACCCGGCGCCGGGTCATGCCACCGGTACGCTGGTACATGGTTTGCTGCAGCATTGCCGGGATCTGTCGGGCATTGGCGGAGTTTTGCGGCCCGGCATCGTACATCGCTTGGATAAGGACACTTCGGGGTTGATTGTGGTTGCCAAGCATGACCGGGCGCATTTATTTTTGTCCAGGCAGTTTGCATCCGGGCAAGTGTTCAAAAAATATACTGCTCTCGCACATGGAATTCCCAAATCCCGGAGCGGTAAAATCGATTTGCCCATTGGCCGGCACCCTAAAAAGAGGAAGGAAATGAGTATCCGGCTCGATAACGGCCGGCCGGCTCTGACTTTTTGGGAAAAAACAGAATCATTTGGGGATGATTTCAGCTTGATCCTGGTTACACCCAAAACCGGTCGTACCCATCAAATCCGGGTGCATTTGGCTCATCTGGGGCATCCGATTGCGGGCGATCCGGTTTACGGTTACAAGAAGAACTGGTGGAAAAAGCATAGTGAAACCCGGTCAGGAGCTTTGCCTGAAATCAGGCGCCAAATGCTGCATGCCGGAACCCTGGGGTTTAAACACCCGGATAGCGACGATTATTGCGAGTTTTCAGCGCCTTTGCCGGCCGATATGAAGGAGGTTATCGCCGCGTTGCGGAGGTGGTCTTAGGCGTTTAGTTCCATAACAGCGACAAGGGGATATATCTAAAAAGCGTCCTTTTGGGCATGATTCGATTCTCAGGGGCGGGCTTTAATAAAAAGTGTTTTTATAGATCCTGCGTTGTCGATAATGAATAGGTTAATAATCACCGCCGGACCATCGTACGGACTTATTCCGGCACTCCGGCCGGAATTCATGTTTTTTTGATCCTACGTTTTTTAGGATCAAAAAAACATTAAAGCTTGACATATGCGGAGATTCTCTTCAGAATAGAAGGTAATAAAAGGTTTTCCTTCCTTTCAGAGGATTCGGGTTTAACCGAATATCATTAATCACCGCACGGGTAATCTACTGCGTAATCTTCAAAAATCACGTAACAGGGGTTTTCGATCCGGTCATTAAAGCGTGCGCAAGGCCTTCGGAAATAATCACTTAAAGTGATCAAATCATAAAAGGGAGTGTCATCATGAATCTTGTGGAGTTAAAGAAAAAGAAGATCAACGAATTAACGGAGTTGGGCAAAGAATTCAATATTGAAGGCGCTACCGGCATGCCCAAACAGGAACTTATTTTTGCTCTATTGCAGGCGCATTCGGAGCAAAATGGGTTAATTTACGGTGAAGGCGTATTGGAAATTTTACCGGACGGTTTCGGTTTTTT
>RPPU01000437.1 GCA_003819975.1 Desulfobacteraceae bacterium | reverse complement strand
CGGTCCCGCAAAGAGATGCCGGCCGATGCCGAAGAGATCCGGGCGGCTTTGGCGGAAGGGGTGATTTTACAGGAATTAACGGCGCCGGAATGTTTATTAGCGGAAGAGGGCGGGGTGAAATCGGCCGTGTGTTTCAAGGTGAAATTGGGAGAACCGGAAGCCGACGGCCGAGCCAAGCCCGTTAAAATCGAGGGATCGCAGTTTGCGATCGAGACGGACAGCATGATTACCGCGATCGGACAGCAGGCGGATCTGGATTTTTTTCCGCAAAAGGAATTGCGCACGGATCCGCAAACCGGTGAAACCCAAATCCGTAACGTTTTTGCCGGCGGTGACGCGGTCCGTGGAGCGGCCAGTCTGATTCAAGCCATTGCCGACGGCAAACGGGCGGCCGAGGCCATGAAGCAGAAGATCGGGATTTCCGGCGATCTTTCCGCGGAGACCTTTGAAAAAGGAGAAAGAGATGTTATTGAACTGCAGCTTGGCCAAGCGCGCCGCGGCTACGCGGTGAAAGCGACGGAAACGCCGGGAGACCCGCGCCGGGATTTCGCTTTGACGACCCGGACCCTGGAACCGGACGCGGCGCGAAAGGAAGCAAGCCGTTGCCTGGAGTGTGACCGGTTTTGCGGCATCTGTGTCACGGTCTGTCCCAATCGGGCCAATGTTTGCTATGGCGTGGAACCGGGGGTTTGGACCGTTCAGCAAGCGATCCAAGAAGCAGAAGGCATCCGGTTTGAAAATACGGGAGTCATCCGGATTCGGCAACCCCATCAGATCATTCATATCGGGGATTTTTGCAACGAATGCGGCAACTGCGTAACGTTTTGCCCGACCAACGGAGCGCCCTTTCGGACCAAGCCGAGGTTCTGTCTTTCGGAAGCGGCGTTTGCGGCCGTTCATACGGGATATCGGTGGCAAGAAGGTGTTTTATTCTCCAAAACCGACGGCAAGGTCGAGATATTGAGCCCCGGCCTGGTCGGGTTGAGCTTTGAGTCGGCCGCGGTCAAAGCTACTTTGGATGAAAACACCTTAACGGCGATGGCCGTTCAATTCAAATCCGAGCAGGTGCTGCGGGCCGATTTAAGGGGCATGACCGAGATGGGTATTTTGTATAAAGCCCTCAAGAATTTTTATTTATTTAAATAGGTTTTTTTAATCCGGAAAACATCGGATTAAAAAAACCTGTATTCCGGCAAGATCGCCGGAATAGGGAGCCGATCGTGGGTAGTGTTTTTTTGAAAAACTGTTTTCAAATATGGTTGTCCTTCGCCAAAGGTGAGAGATGGGGAGTGGACATTTCAGGGTTTTTTTAATCCGGAAAAACAGCGGATTAAAAAACCTGTATTCCGGCCGGATCGCCGGAATAGGGAGTCGAGCATGGGAAGTATTCTTCTGAAAAATTGTTTTCATGTGTGGTTGTCGGCCGCCGCGGGAGAGCGGCAGGGGGTGGATATACTGATTCGGGAAAACCGTATCGCCAGGATAGAGACGCGGATCGCGGATTCGGCCGAACGGGTAATTGATTGCTCTCGGCATGTGGTCGTGCCCGGGCTGATCAACACCCATCACCATTTTTTTCAAACCCTGACGCGCAATCTGCCGGCCGTGCAAAATGCCGAACTGTTTGATTGGCTGACCCACCTTTATGAGATCTGGAAAAAACTGGACGAGGAAGCGGTCTATTACTCTTCGTTGCTGGCTATGGCCGAACTGCTTAAAACCGGGTGCACGACTTCCACGGACCATCATTACCTGTATCCCAAAACGGTCGGCGGCGATTTACCGGCCGCCCAGTTCCGGGCGGCTGAAATTCTGGGGATGCGGTTTTCGCCGACCCGCGGCTCCATGTCTTTGAGCAAAAAAGACGGCGGCTTGCCGCCGGACAGCGTGGTGCAAAGCGAAGAGGAAATACTTAAAGACTGCGAGCGCGTGATTACCCGTTATCACGATCCGGCGGAATTGGCCATGCGCAGGGTCATTCTGGCGCCCTGCAGCCCGTTCAGCGTAAGTGAAGCGCTTATGCGTGAGACGGCCCGCCTGGCGCGCAGCCGCAATGTGCGTCTGCACACGCATTTGGCGGAAACCGAAGATGAAAACGCTTTTTGCGAAAAGATCTACGGTTTGCGCCCCCTGGCTCTGATGGAACGATGCGCATTCATCGGGCCGGATGTATCCTATGCCCATGGCATCCATTTCAACGACGCCGAACTCCGTTTGCTGGCGCAAACCGGCACGCATATCGCGCATTGCCCTTCTTCCAATATGCGTTTGGGGTCGGGTATCTGCCGGGTGGCGGAAATGCGGCCGCTGGGGATCAACGTGGGCCTGGCCGTGGACGGCTCCGCTTCCAACGACAGTTCGGACATGCTGGGAGAAGTCCGGCAGGCGTTGCTGTTGCAGCGGGTTCACTACGGCGCGGCAGCCCTGACCACCCGGGAGGCCTTTAAAATGGCGACTGAAAACGGGGCCAAACTGCTCGGTTTTGAAAAGACCGGTCAAATCCGGGAAGGCTGGGCGGCCGATTTGGCCGTATTCGACGTGGGCCGGCTCGAATACAGCGGCGCGCTTTCCGATCCCCTGGCGGCATTGATCTTTGCCGGATACAATCACGGCAGCGAATATACGATCGTCAACGGCCGCATCGCGGTCGAAAAGGGACGTCTGACCGGTTTCGACGAAGAAACTTTGACGCAAAAGTGCAATCAAATCGCCAAAAAGTTGTTGGAGGAATAATTTTATTACCTTTTTTAGTTGCAATAGCTTTTTAACCTGCATCGTTTTGTAGGGGCAGGTTTAAAACCTGCCCCTACAGATCAACGATCAAGAATATAAAGGATATTCTCATGATTAAAAGATTTTATAAACCCGAATCCGTGGCCGAGGCGTTGCGGCTCAAGCGTCAATATGGCGCCAAGGCGCGCTGGTTCGGCGGCGGCACCTGGATTAACAATTCCTTGGGAGCCGTCGACTGTGAACGGGCGATCAGCGTGGAAAAGCTGGGACTTGACCGGATCGAACGTACGAGCGGGCGGCTTTCCCTGGGCGCGGCCGCGACCTTGCAACAGATGATCGACAGCCCGGAGGTTTGGCCGGTGCTGCAGCAGGCGGCTCGTTTTCTTTGGTCGCGCAATCTCCGCAATATGGCGACGATCGGCGGCCATATTGCTTTGGGACACAGGAGCAGCGGCCTGATCCCCTGTTTGCTGGCGCTGGGGGCCGAGCTCGAAACAACCTCGAACGAGTGCATTGCTCTGGAAGAGTATGTACGTGAGCAACAGAATGATTTGATTCTGAAAGTACGGGTTCCGTCGGTGCGGGGCGTGTGTCAAGTAGCCCGAGTGGCGCGCCAGGCCAAAGGGCCCACCATAATCACGGCCGCGGTTCATGTGATCCGCACAGCGGGCCGTATTGAAAAAGCACGGGTTGTCCTGGGAGGCGTGGGCGAACAAGTGCTGCAGCTCGCTATAGTAGAGCGAAAACTGGAAGAGGGTCCGGATATTGAAAAAAAAGTATTGGAAGCAGCGGTAGCGGAAGCCATCGCGCCGGCGGCTCCGACAGCCTATCAATCTTATATCGGCAGTGTGACGATCGCCGATTTGGTTGAAGCTTGTCAAGAAGAGAAGAAAGCATATGAAAATTAAATTCAGATTGAATGGAAAAACCTGTTGCGTGCAAGCTTCGGCCGGAGAAAACGGACGGAAATTGATGCAGCGCCTAGGTATTGCTTCGGTACGCAACAGCGACGACGCCACCGGCGTTACGGGCAGCGATGCGATTCGGTTGAACGGTAAAATTGTAAATGCCGGACTATTGGTGGCGTCACAACTGGACGGGCATTCAATTGAAACAGTCGAAGCGTTATCCGACGGCCGCACTCTGTCGGCGGTGCAATCCGCCCTAGTGGATGCAGGCGTGGTGCAGTCGGGTTACCATGCGCCGGCTGCCGCTTTGATCCTGACCGATTTGCTGGAACGTGTTTTGGAACCCACGCAAGCGGATATCGTCGATGCTTTTTCCGGGTTTTATACGCGCGACAGCGGGTATCAACAGTATTTTGGGGCGGTGGCTCTTGCCCGAGAACGACGTAAAAATCCGGCCTATCCCGCCCGGGTGGCGGAGGAATTCCGTGAGGATTTAAGGGACGTGGGCACGGTGCGCCGCAAAATTGACGGGCCGCAACTGGTTTTGGGTCAAAAAGCTTTTGTCGAAGACCGGGTGGAACCGGGCAGTTGCGTTTTGATGTTTTTGCGCAGCCCGCATGCGCATGCCTATATTCAGGCGATCGATACGGCCGAGGCTCTGAAGCTTCCGGGTGTGATACTGATTCTGACGCATGAAAACAGTCCGGACGTATACTACACTCAGGCCGGCCAGAATGCTCCTGAGCCTTCGCCCTATGACCGTAAAATGTTCAATCAAAAAAT
>RPPU01000436.1 GCA_003819975.1 Desulfobacteraceae bacterium | reverse complement strand
CAAATAACCGCTGTGGATTTATTGATCCATGCGCATCTCATAAAGCTTTGCTGCGGTTTTTATGCTTTAGTCGACCGTCACGCCAATCTTCTCCAGCTCGATCTGTGCGGATTCAGCATAGGCCATTGGTATAAAAAACCCGAGAATTTTAAAGATAGGTTGAAAACATATTTTTATCAATTTTATAATTGGTTTTTGAAAAAACGAATTGAAACAAGAATCGGAAAATACGACGAGACTAAAAAAAACGTAATCGAGATGAATTTATTAAGTCATCGGTTGTTAAAACAACATGGCATTCAATTTTTCGAATACGATATCTTAAACAACTTTCCGGAAGAACACAAACAGGCCTATGATTATATTCGCGTTGCCAATATTCTTAATTTTTCATATTTTTCAGAGGACGAAATTTTAACAGCCCTAAAAAATCTAAAAGACTGCCTGAGAGGGCAGTCCGCTATTCTTTGTATTGCGCGAACCGATTATGATGGGGTGAATCATGGCAACCTATATTCCCTGGATAGTCGGCAGGAGCTGCAAAAGGTACGGTCCATCCATAATGGATCGGAAATTAATGATTGCATCGAGAAAATTTAGTGTAACCATTTAAATAATGAAAGGGCAACCGATTAACATTCTGATCTTGGTCGCAACAGACAAATTGAGCGGACCGGCGCGGCAGATTATCCAGTTTTTCGAATATGCAGATCGCAATCTTTATCATTTATTGCTGGCCGGTACTTGGGTGGACAAGACAGGGGTATTTGATTTATCTAAAGACGGATTTTTTGATGAAATGAATAAAAGGGCCTTTCCTTTTGAGATCCTCCGTCAGAAATTTCGTTTTGATCCTTCTGTGGTGCAACAGGCTTATAAAATCATTAAAAAAAATGGCATTCATATTATTCAAACCCACGGATATAAGGCCGCTGTTATAGGTTTTGTTATTAAAATGATTACGGGAATGCCTTGGGTCGCTTTTATGCACGGTGAAACACAAGAGGATATGAAAGTCCGGATTTTTCAGGAAATTGGTTTTCAGCTTGTGCGCTTCGCCGATCGGATCGTGACCGTTTCAAAAGCTATGCGGCACAGATATATACAAAGGGGGGTGAATCCGGAAAAACTGGTTGTTCTTCACAATGCGTTGGATCAATCGCTTTTTTGCGAATCATCGGAGAGATCCCAATTAAGCAAACAATTTAAAATCAGGGAGAATGATCTCGTTATAGGCGTTATCGGCCGGCTTAGCGCCGAAAAGGGGCAACGCTATTTTCTTGAAGCCTTTAAGCGCTTAAGGAATTTAAACCAACGTTTAAAGGCCTTAATCGTAGGCGAAGGGCCCAATGAAGAGATCTTAAAAAAATATTGCGGATCCAATGATTTGGAAAAAAGTGTTATTTTTACCGGATATCAAGAAAATATTTCAAATATTTATCATCTGGTCGATTTAATCGTTTTACCTTCCTTAAGCGAAGGCCTCCCCAATGTGGCCATGGAAGCTCTGTTTCATCAAAAACCGGTTGTGGCCACCAACGTGGGCGGTATCCCAGAGGTCATTATGGATGGATATAACGGTATTTTAGTGCCTCCTAAGAATATTGACCGCATGGTGAACGCCATAGAAACCATCTTAGCGGATGAAAAGATGCGAATTACTTTCGCGATAAACGGAAAAAAAATGATTGGAGAAAAATTCTCACCGGAAATACGCGTTAAAAAAATAACCGGAATTTATGATAGCGTTCTTAAGGATAAGATTATTTAGACGGGATTAACAAGAGGGGATCTCTAAAAATTCACTTTATCGACTACGATACCCTTAAAAAACTTCTAAATATGAACAGTAAATTTCTCAAAAGGCGAATTTTTAGAGATCCCGAAGATTTGCAGGTTTTTTTGTGATTAAAATTAATTTACATAAAAGTATTCAATAATGATGGCGCTGGTTATCATTTTTTGGCTCAGCTTGTTCTCTGTTTTATATGCCTATATCGGCTATGTCGGCGTTTTATGGTTTATGACCCTTATCAAAGCAAACCCTATTAAAAAAGAAGCCATTGCTCCCAGGGTCAGTTTGGTTATCTCGGCCTACAATGAAGAAAAAGTTTTGGCGCAAAAGATTCAGAATTCCCTTGAGCTGGATTATCCCCGGCACTTGCTTCAAATCGCCGTTATCTCGGACGGATCAACGGACCGGACCAACGATATTATCCGGGATTATGCCGACCGCGATCCGCGAATATTGCCCTGTATCGTTGCGCGCAACCAAGGCAAAGACAGTTGCTTGAATGATTTCGTGCCGATGCTTGATGGAGAGATTATTCTTTTTTCCGATGCCAATTCTTTTTATGAAAAAGATTTGGTCCGCAAAATCGTGCAACCCTTTGCGGATCATAGGGTCGGTTTGACGACCGGAAGCACCGTGTACGAAGCCCCGGTCGGGTCTTCAGCGGTCCGGGACGCGAATCTTTATGCGACTCTTGAACGCATAACCAAACGCCTTGAGAGCCGGATCGGATCGTGCGTGGGCGCGGACGGCGCCGTGTTTGCCATGCGGAAAAGCCTGTTTTCAAAATTTCCCGGTAACGAACTGAACGATATCGCGATTCCGTTGCAAGTCGTTGAAAAAAGGTATCGGGTTATTTTGGAAGAAGCGGTTTTGTGCCGGGAAGAAGCGGTCCGGGAAGCCGGCAGTGAATTTTCAAGGCAGGCTCGGATTGCCTGCATCACCCTGCGCGTGCTTTTTAATCACGGTGCATTGTTGAACCCTTTGCGCTTTCCTTTGTTTTCCTTTCAGGTTTTTTCGCATAAATTTATGAAATACTTGTGCCCCTTCTTTTTACTGTCCGCATTCGCCGTCAATGCTTTGCTCGCCTGGAGCGGTTTGCGGTTTTATCAGGCGATATTCATCTTGCAGATCCTTTTTTATCCTATGGCGCTTGTCTGTGGAAACCAAAGGTCCAGCGGATTTATTGTGCGATTAGTGAGTCTGGCCCGTGGTTTTATCCTGGTGCAAGCGGCTTATTTGACGGGCTGGTGGAGATTTTTTAAGGGCGAGGTTTATTTTTCATGGAAACCAAACCGATAAGATTGTTCTGTTTAGCGCCCGGGGGTTGTGTCCCCAATGTTCTTTCGCCATGAGGTTGTCGCATGCCTAATGCTCCCGTTTACATGCTCTATGCCTGGACCCTGGTCAATATCGGCCGGCCTCAGGATTTTCTGCCGTTTCTGCGGCCACTCCATCCGGGGGACGTGGTGGCCGTCATCGCTCTTCTCGTTTTTCTCATGTTCGGTGAAAAGGACAAGCCCGTCTTTTCTTTTCCCGAATTCAGGATTTTTCTGGTGCTCTTCGCCGTTTCCATCGCTTGTACGCCTTTCGGGTATTACCCCAGTCATAGCCTCGAGTTCATAAAAATCTTCTACTTGAAAGTGGGCCTTTATCTCTACCTGGTGGCGAAGCTGATTACGACCGAAGAGCGCATTGACGGAATGATCAAGACGATCGTTTTGAGCGGTTTCAGCATGGCCTTGGCCTCGATCCTCATGAAGCAGACCGGCGACCGCACTTTCGGAGCCGGCGGATATACGTATGATCCGAACGATTTGGCCATGCTGATGGTGACAACCCTGCCGATCGCGATCATGCAAGGTCTGGCGGCTAAAAAATTTCTTTCCAGGGCTTTTTATCTGGCGGGAAGCGCGGTGTGCGTGATTGTATTCACCTATACCATGTCCCGGGGCGGATTCCTGGGGTTGATCGGCGTGGTCCTATTCATGCTTTTCACCAAAATCCCACAAATCAATAAAAAATTAATCATCGGTTTTTTAATCATCCTTTCGATTGTTTTCATTTATAAACTCGACCCGGTCTATTCGGACCGGTTAAGAACCATCCGCGCGGATGTGAGCGATATTAAGGCAGGATCGGGTCGTATTTTGGTTTGGAAGCGTGGGCTCGTGATCTTTAAAGACCATCCGATTCTGGGGGTCGGCCCCGGAGTGTTCATGGATTGTTACGGCAGCTATATCATGGAAAATAAATTTAAAGGGGAGCTTTCCGTCGCCAAGGCGGGTAAGCAATGGAAAACCGCCCATAATACCTACTTATTGGTATTGACCGAATTAGGGATATTCGGGTTTATAGCGTTCCTATGGCTGATCGTGCGGGTCTTTAAAAACCTTGCATTATTGAAAAGAGCAGAAGAAGGTGTGCCGGTGAAGAGGGGTTTGCAGGCAACCGGTCTGCAGATTTCATTGGTGGGTTATCTGGGATGCGCCTTTTTTCTCACCGCCCAAACCGAGACTTTGCTTTATTTGAGCCTGATATTATCGGGAGCCATGGTGCGCCGGATGCTTCAGGATCAAAAAAATATTGCCCTAAAGGCCGCTGATTCGGGAGAACTAATCGGTCTGACCGGCCGT
>RPPU01000435.1 GCA_003819975.1 Desulfobacteraceae bacterium | reverse complement strand
TGAATAAATCCCTGCCGCCGAAGTTCTGGGATAAATTGATAACATCAATAAGGCTCATTTTAAAAATCACTCTTTGACTGAAATAGATGAGCCCGGCTTGCCCTCAACTCCACCGGGATGCCGGCTCAAAGAAGCGTCAATTTAAACCTTTACACTGTTTTTGGCAAGCTTCACTTGACAGCCTGTTCCCCAATAGCCTAAATTGAGCGTTCAAAGTTTCAAAGGTCTATTGCAAAGGAGTGATATCATTTCATGAGTGCCATCGATGCCATCGGCAACACCCCGCTCGTCCAGATTCGTAAAATGTGGGACAGCGATAAAACCGGAGTAAGAATCCTGGCTAAACTGGAAGGGTCGAACCCCGGCGGATCGATCAAGGACCGCCCGGCCTATTATATGTTAAAAAACGCTATTGAATCGGGTGAATTAACCCCTGATAAGGTTATTCTGGAACCGACTTCGGGCAATACCGGAATCGGCATGGCCATGATTGCCGCGGCCCTAGGCTTTCGCATCAAACTCACCATGCCGACCTGTGTGAGCGCAGAACGCCGTTCCGTGTTGATGGCCCTTGGCGCGGAAATCGAGCTGACCCCGGGCTGCGAAAAAACAGATGGAGCAATCCGGCGGGCGCACAGTATTGTCCGGCATGCCGGCGACCAATTTTATATGCCCAACCAATTCGCCAACCCGGCCAATTGGCAAGCCCACTATGCCACCACGGCTCCGGAAATCATCCGGGACACAAACGGCAAAGTCGACTTTTTAGTGGCGGGCATGGGCACCACCGGCACCCTCATGGGTTGTGCGCGCTATTTTAGGGATCAGGGCTTGCCGACCAAGGTGATCGGCGTGGAACCCGAGCTCAATCACCGCATTCAGGGCCTAAAAAACATGCAGGAATCCATTGTACCCGCCATTTATGAGCCGGCCTTGATCGATAAAAAAATCGTCTGCGCCGACGATGATGCCTTTACCACCACCCGTGAACTGGCCCTGAAAGAGGGGTTATTTTGCGGCATCAGCAGCGGCGCAGCCATGTGGGCGGCCCTGGCGGCTGCCCGGGACCTGCCCCGCGGTTCAACTCTGGCGGTCATTCTGCCGGACCGCGGCGATCGCTATCTCTCCACCGAAGTATTTCGTTCGGTTTGCTCGCTCTGTCCGCCTTAACCCGCACAAACCCGTTTTCGTTTGTAGGGGTTCAAAATTTTGAACCCCTACGACAGAGCAGGCCGAACCAAGACGGTTCAAGAAGTTTTTTTTAAAACCCGACTCATTCGGGTCCTATCGTAATGTAAAGGAATATCATCATGATTGATCAAGGTTGGCATGAAACCAAAACGCGGATTCGCTATAAAGAAACCGATCGCATGGGCGTGGTTTATTATGGCAATTATCTCACTTTTTTCGAAGTCGGCCGGGCCGAATGTATGCGCAGCCTGGGCCTGCCTTATTCCGAGCTGGAACATCTCGGGTTTCGCCTGGTTGTGACCGAAGCCGCGGCCAAGTATCACGCGAATGTGGGTTATGACGCCCTGATCACGATCCGGACCACGGTGACCGAATTGAAGCGGGTACAATTACGCTTTGATTATCGGATCCTGGATGAAAATAAAATCCTGCTGGTGAGCGGCCATACCGGCCATGCCTGTCTGGATGCAAGTCTAAAGCTGGCCAAATTCCCCGAGCTTCTCAAAACCGTCATCGAAGCCCATTTCCCGGAGCTGAGAAGATAGGGTTCCAGGGTCCCAGGGGTCAAGGATGTAAAAGGCAGACCCCATACCTGCCCAGGTAGTTTAAGAATATCTCGCATAAAGACGCCAAGGCGAAGAGAAAAAAATATCGAATATCGAACACTGAATATCGAATAATAAAATTTAAAGAAAACAACCTTCACGCGATTTCGCTTTTTACTTCGATATTCAATATTCAACAAGAGTTCCGGGTTTAGATCCCGGTACTCTTGAAGTGTTCGACTTTCGATATTTGCATTTTTCAGACGATGCAGAGGCCTATACCTACATCCTCGGCCATTGGGGTTCATTCTTCAACCCTTGAACCCTCGACCCCTTGACCCCTTGAACCCTATCTTTTATTCAATCAACAGCTTTTGGCCCGGAAAAATTTCCTGTTTCGGATCGATATTATTCAATTTTTGCAAATACGCGACCTTTTTACCGTATTTTTGAGCGATCCGGAAAAGGGTTTCACCCTTCTGGACGACGTGATAGCGCTTAGCGCTGGGTTGTTTCGGCGGTTGCGCCGCTGCCGGTGTCGGAGCCGGTTTTGGAGCAGCGACGGTACCGGCTTTACCGGCCTTGCCCACTTTTTCGCTCAATTGATTAACCTGGCTTTGCAAAGCCTGATCGGAACCTTCCAGTCTTTTAACAACCTGGACAATGGCGCTCAATTGCATTTGCAAATCAATGGCGCCTTTTTGAGTTTCTTCGATTTTGGCCAAACGCGCTTCAAGCTGCGCCACGCTTTCATTCATTTTTTTAATATCGTCTTTGGACACCTGATTCCAGCTGCGGATCAGCACGAAAAAGAAGGCAAAAATAATAAAAACCAGAGCAGCCCAAAAAAGTATCGGGGTGTTCTGGCCGCTTTTCGAACGTTGGGGACCGCGCGTTTGATTCACCATATCCTCCTCCTCCCAATCCTCGGTTTTTCCATCTTCAACTTCTTCACTATACTCTTCCGGTTTGTCCTCAAAAGGATCTCGCTCCATAAATCTACCTCCTTTCAGATTTAAAGGTCAAAAGGCGGGTGACCCTCCAAATCTCCAAGCCCTGATTTGAATGTTGCCTTTCATTTTTTTAAAAAGCGCATCGGACGGTGGTTCAGATCGAATTGGCCGCCATTATAAATGAAAAAAAAATCTGCTGCAACAGAAAGGTTTCAAATCGGTGTTTTTTCCGATTGACGATTCGGGATTTCTAAAAATAAGCTTTTGGAATTTTACGATTCGATTCTCCAGAGCCGTTGCCGATAAAGTGTATTTTTAGAAATCTCGGGTTGTCAATAAGTGAAAAAGTTATTTACCACCGACTTACAATCGTACGGACTTGTTCCGGCGGCCCGCTGGAACTCCTGTTCCGGCCCGCTGGAACTCCTGTTCCGGCCCGCTGGAACTTCTGTTCCGGTTTCGCTGGAACTCCTGTTCCGGTTGGCCGGAATTCATGTTTTATTGATCCTGGATTTTCAGGATCAATAAAACATTTAGGATCGATCATGAAATTCCCACCCCAAAACATCTTCAAGCCCCGGACCGATTCGAAAGAACTGATGAAAACAGCATTGGGAGAAACCCCGGCCGATGCGGTCATCACGAACGGTCGCCTGGTCAATGTCTATACCGGCGAGTTGCTCGACTCTTATCAGGTGAGCATAAAAGGGGATCGTATCGCCTTTGTAGGTCCGGACGCCTGGCACACTATCGGCCCCGATACCGAGATTTTTGATGTACAGGGCCGGACCATCATTCCCGGATTGATCGACGGCCATGCCCACCTGGCCTGGCTGGTGAACATCAAAGCCTTTTTGGGTCGGGTCATGACCGGCGGCACCACCACCATCATTACCGAAACCATGGAACCCTTTCCCATCTCCGGTTATCAAGAGGTTCTGGATTTTCTGGATTCCCTCAAAGATCAACCCATTAAAATCCTGGCCACCGCGCCCGCCATGATTTCCATCAGCCCGGCCACCAAAGGCATTGACCCGGTCAGCCTCAAAAAATTGCTTGAACGGCCCGATATGGTCGGGTTGGGCGAAAGCTATTGGCTCGGTTACATGGAATATTTGCTGCAAAAAGCCGTTGACTACGGCTTTGAACCGATCCGCGCCGTGCAAATGGCGACCCTCAATGTAGCGGAACATTTTGGCCTGGACCGTCTGATCGGCGGCATTGCCCCCGGAAAATATGCCGACCTGGTGGTGCTGCCGGACCTGAAGCAGATCAAACCGTCGCATGTATTCAGCAACGGCCGTTTATTGGCCAAGGACGGGGAATTGCTGCTTCAACCTCGGGCCCATAGCTACTCCTCCCTCAGTCAAAAGAGCGTCCTTCTGCCCCGGCGGCTCACGGAGGTTGATTTCAAAATTCAGGCTCCGCGCTCAAGCGGTCCAATAAAAGTCCGGGTGATCGAACAGGTGACCGCCCTGGTGACTAAAGAATTAATCCGCGAAATGCCGGTTCAAAACAATGAAATCCGCATGGAATCGGCCCGGGATTTCATTATTTGCGAATTTGCGAAGCCGGTTTGGTGAATTTGCGGGACGGTAAGCTGGGCGGATTGTTTGTGGACTAGGCGCTTAACTCAACCATATCGACAAAAAGTTGTCGATATAGAAAAAGATAATAATCAACCAGCCCCTATCGTACGGATTTTTTCCGGTGATTTTCACTGGAACGTCTGTTCCGGTACACTGGAACTCCTGTTCCG
>RPPU01000434.1 GCA_003819975.1 Desulfobacteraceae bacterium | reverse complement strand
TTGACCCGCGGCCGCCAAATGTTTTTGTAGCCTCCGTTGACGCCGTGCGGCGCGCTGCAGAACCGCTCGACGCCGACTTGAGGCCCCTTATCGTGGAATAGAAGAGCGGCCGTGCCCGAGGAATACAAAGCCGGACGCGGAACCATCGTGAAATACAAGGGATCTTCATTGTATTCGCGGTTGATGATCAGCCACATGTCGATCCCCGCCCGCCTCATCAGAGCGGGCAGGACGGTCGTCAAACGCGTCTCCATCCAAGTGTTGATTTGATCAGCCTGCTGCCGGAGCGACAGGACCTGAAGATCCGCGGCCGCGGAAAGATCGGACGCACGACAAACCGAAAAGCCGGACAGGAAAACCGCCAGAAACAATAATCCGAAAACGACCGGAGATTTTTTGCGCGACATGATGATACCTCCTCGATCCATGGAATCAATATTCAGCGGCGGGAATTATATTACAGAAATCATAAAAAGAACCAGGCTGGGAATCCGAGACAGGAAAAAACGCCGGTTGGACATCTCTCAAACAAGAGTAATATACCCGGCTGAGATGTTATCGCAAATTCGCCCTCTAAGTGATTCGAAAAACGGGGATCAGGTCCCATTCTGACACCTTTGGAAAGGTTTCTTTCGTCAAATATGTAATAAATACAACGTGATCTTGATCATTTTAGACAAAAAAGAAAGGCCTGAAAGTGCACTCGGCGGTAGTTCATTTGACAAATATTATGGCAGGTTTTAAGATATATTTGTGAATCACATTCAAGAGCAGATTTCTTTTTGGTTAAAAAGTGCAGTTTATGATTGGCGGGCGACTAAACAACTTTTTGAAAAGAAATCATATGCGCACTCTCTCTTTTTTGCTCATCTCGTGCTTGAAAAGCATTTAAAGGCTCTTTTTGTTAAAAAAACCGGGGAAACTGCTCCATATAAACATAATCTTGCAATGCTTGCAGAAAAATGCAATCTGAGTTTATCTGAAGATCAGGAAAAATTGCTCGAAGAAGTGTCGGATTTTAATCTTGAAGCACGCTATCCCGATTATAAATTTTCATTTAATAAAAAATGTACAGCTTCCTTTACCAGACGATATTTAGCGGAAATTGAGGTATTTTAAAAATGGCTGAAAAAAGAACATCTATAAAAAAAATTGCCCAAACTTATGTCGCCGCATTGAAAAAAAGCCATATTCATGTTCTGAAAGCCTATCTTTTCGGTTCTTATGCCCAGCATCGGTTTAGTGAAAACAGCGATATCGATATCGCGATTGTTTCGAATGATTTCTCCGGCAATCGTTTTTCAGACCGCCGTTTGATCGTGCCTTTGCGCCGTTCAATCGATAAACGCATCGACCCATTGCCTTACCGTCCTGAAGATTTCAATGAAAGCGACCCGCTCGTCTCGGCCATACTCAAAACCGGCATCCAGATTGACCAATGAAGGCAAGAAAGATCCTCCCCTAGTTTTAGCTTTCTCAACTGTTCAGAACATGAGGGAATGCATCTGCCGCGTTAATTCAGTTCACCCGTGATGAACGTCAAGTATTATTCCTGTCCGCCTACGAAATCGCCGCGAAGCTCTTTCCGCCGGAAAAACGGTGGTCTGCAGCAAATGTAAAACGTCTCTGCCCAGGCCCGGAGAGGTCCTCGAACCCGGGGAAGAACAAGTCGCCGTCCTGATCCAAAAAACGGCGTTTCCCGTCCTGATCGATTTTTATTCCCGACCTGCTAGGATCGGAAAAATGATGATGTGATGCACTTCCCCGGCAGTCTGATAGACTTCCGTTAGGCCATAACGTTCGTTGCTTATATAATCTTCAAGAAAGTCGAGCTACAAATCCACTTTCAGAAAGCCCCTAAACTGTCCAAAGAATGGGGAGGGGGTACAACTCTTGTTACCTCCATTCAATTTCATTTATTACGAGTTTTTGATTTCCATTCTCTTCTTCTTTGATGTAGCACAACAACCCGTTTCTTGCGATAAGGTCGTAATATCCCTTTTGCGAGGGGCTCAAATGGCCATAATTATCTAATCCAATTCGTTTCATGAAGACTCCTTGCGGGTTAAAGACGTCATATAGGTATTCGTTCGTATTTGAACCTGATTCGAAAGTCATAACAAATAAGCGATCGTGATCATCAACAAAAAAGGTTTGATAGGGCGGCATCGATTTTGGAAAATAAATTCGGCTTCTAATTAAAGCAAGTTCCGGACGATTATATGGTTTTAAGTAATTTATTTTGTATTCTTCGAGGACTTCGACTTCAGAAAATTCTTTTTTTATTCTTCTCATCAATTTCCCGTTTAAATCATAGACCCAAATATCATATCCTCGATCTGTGGATCCAATATATATATAATTCTTCGTTATCCTAACAACATTATTCATTGGTAGCCCATTGATCTTTCCCGAAGGCGTGAAATGTGATTTAAATTTATCAATCGTTCTTATTTCGTTTAATTGAGGATCGCATAATATTACATTCACTTCTTGTTCGCCAGAAACTAGGGTCGCAGTTTTTCTTATTAAACGATTTCCATTGTTAAGTATATCAATTGAAGCGATGGATCTATCCATATGGATTTCATGGATGACCTCAGCGCTATCGTTAAAAATCAGATATTTTTGATTTCTGTCGTCAAGAATTCCCAATTCGTCTTTAGCATTAATCGAACAATAGCGGATATATTGAATTTCTCCGGGTCCTTGGCCTTTTCGGCCAAAAGACCTGACAAAACGGCCTTCTTTATCAAATTTCAATATATGATTGTCACTCGGTTTTGAATCCAATATGTAGATATTGCTCTGACTATCGACAATAAAGCGATCGAAAGCAAAGAGACCGATATTTTGGATGTCCTTATTCTCGGGATTTATCGAAAACCATTCTTTTAAAGAAAAGCTGCTTTTCTCATTAGGCAATTGATAAGGCTTATGATGGTTTAGAATAACTTCCGTATTGTTTTCAATAATTTTATCTATTTTATTATCAACAGAACAGCACACAAAAAAAAATAAAACGTTTAGTAATGATATTAGCCTTATGGGAATTTGCTTTTTCCACGACACAGCCGATTCTCCATCCGACCGATGAAGTTCCCAACTTGACCACATTGCAATATACTTCCGGCCGCTCGGCGATGTCAATGACACCGAAAAATGCGAAAACCGAGCCGGAAAAGCATGTTCGGACGGAAAACCCTCTCGCACCGGCTGAAAGCCGATAGACTCCCGCGCCCTCCTGATCATCAAATCCAAGAAATATTCCCCACTCTCCTCAGCTGCCATCAGGACAGCGCCTCGCAGGAGCTGGCGGCGGCGATGATCAAAGCCTTATAATGCATGTGCTGCACTAGGCATCAGGAAAAAACGAAATGAGGCGAACCATGAATATTGATTCAATCTTAACGATCCAAAACATAAAGCGGACCTCCGTTGAGGTGATAAAAAAGTTGATGAAAATGTCGAGAATGGATTTATATGCCGCCACCCTGCGTGTGCAAAATGATTTGCACATTGATGATAATAGCCAATACTTAGCGACACTGCCCAAGTGGATGGCGGCAAAGTCTGTCCTTGATTTGGGCTGTGGTCCAGGCGACATGATCGGCGGCCTTTGCCACAGATACGCCGACAAGCAATACTCGGGAGTCGACCGGAATTGGTTATTTATCCTTAGGGCCAAAAAACTGTTGAAATCATTAACAAATTGCACTTTTTATCGTGCCAATCTGTATAAATTTGCCAAAGGGCGTTACGATTTTGTGATTCTGCGCGCAGTGTTGCAGCATTTGAGTGACCCCGGCCGTTTTATGCGGCGGCTTCCTGCTCTACTGAACGAAGGCGCGCCTGTCCTCTTTTTTGAGACCACCCGGGAAAATTTTATCACCGCCGATCCAAGCATCCCGACCTTTGATGAATTCTACAGCCGCATGGAAGAGGTGCAAAAAAAACATACCGGCAGCCGCGATTGCATTGCCGAACTGGAGAGGGATTTGAGTCAATTTGGCTTCCGGCTGCTCGCACTTGATACTCCGGTGTATCCTGTGACCGCTCCAGAGAACCGGCTAAAGGTAGTGCAATATTTGATTTTAGCCTGCACAACGGCCAAGCGTTTGATGCGGATGCCAATCGATTTGGAACGCTTGCTTGCCGACTTGCTCCACTGGTATGAGGCCAAGGAGTCCCAACTAAGCCTTAAATCACGGCGCATGCTGATCGAACGTATGTGAACGCAAAACAGAGAATGGAGCACAACAACGGCCTCAGCCCATACGCCCGCCGCTGCTTATTCGTAGTGCAAGGACTCGACGGGATCGATCCGGGCCGATCGGAGAGTCTGCAGGCCGACCGTCAACCAGGAAATCAGAAGGGCGGCTACGCCGGTGGCGAGGAAGATCCAGAATGGAATGGACGTCCGAAGGGTGAAGTTCTGCAGCCAGCGATTCAT
>RPPU01000433.1 GCA_003819975.1 Desulfobacteraceae bacterium | reverse complement strand
TTAAGTCAAAACCAGTTTGATAGTTTGGTCTCGTTAGTCTACAATATCGGGGCCGGGGCTTTCGAGCGGTCAACGCTATTAAGGTTACTGAATCAAGGCGATTATACCGGGGCGGCCAACCAGTTCTGTCTATGGAATAAAGCTGGTGGCAAGATATTACCGGGTTTGATAAAAAGACGATGTGAAGAAACACTTTTATTTTTGAAGGAGAACTAAAATGAAGTTTGTAGAACTGTACGAAAAGATTATCGGCAAGCGGCTTTTCGTTTGTCTTGCGGGCATGATTTTGAGCACACTGATTATGCTTAAAATCAATACTCTCGATCTGGTGATAGCTTTCTTTAGCCAGATATTAACGCTGGTTATGGTTTACGTTGGCGGTGCGACCTGGCTTAAGGGCAAGAATGGCAAATCTACTTAAAGCGGCTAAACTCGGCGCGGTTACGCTGATCATTATCGCGGCGCTTTATGGCTTTATCCATATCCGGTCTATCATTAATGAGCGGAATCGGGCACAGGCAGAAATCGCTGAACTTCGAGCCGCTTCAATGCCGGACACTTCTAATGCCGACGTTGTCATCGTTTATCACGATTCAACGGCTATCGCGGAGCGCGACCGGGTTATCAATTCGCTAAGGCTAAAAATCCTGCAGTTAGCCCGGACACAGGCGGAAACTGTCACGGTTGAAACCTATCTTAAGGATACGCTCAATCAGGCGATAGAGGATATACCCTGTGATAAAACGATCCGGGGAGACTACTTATACCGGTCGAATGGTATAACGGCTCATATATCGTCTCTGACCGATTGCCGGCGTGATTCTGTGACCTTTGCGGTCGGGGCGTATTATAAGCCGAAAAAGACTTCATGGGGCTTTGATAGAATCAATCTGGGGCTGGCTTATTGGGATAAAATCCATTTCTCGGTAAATGCTCAATTTTCAACGCCATGGGGATTCAGTATAGGGCCGGCGCTCATTGATAACGCGGTTGGGGTTAATATCGGAATAAAATTATAACTTCCCTCCTTGAAGTGCCTACGCACCAGGACGCCGCTCCGGTTATTGGCTGGCCGGGGCGGCGATTTTTTATTTATTCGTCACGCATTGCGCACTCAGGGATTTCCGGTTTATAACTTGTTGTTTATTAATGCGTTACAAAGCGGGCGAAGGGGCTCGAACCCGCTCGAAAGGTATCGCGCAAGTTATTGGCAATACTTATAAACCGTTAGGCATCAAATTGTTTCACGTGAAATCAGATGTTTCATAGTGTTTTAAAAAGTGCTGTTTTAACCCAAATATCGCACGTATCGCGCACTCAGAAATTGAGTTTTTCAACCGCTTCCTGATGGGTCTCCGGGGACAGATGGGCATAGATCATGGTGGTTTGAATATCGCTGTGACCGAGCAATTCTTTAATGACCGGGATCGGCACACCGGCCATGGCCAGATGGCTGGCAAAGGTATGGCGGAGATCGTGCAGCGTGCCCTCGATCTCCAGCGATTTAAGCAATTCAACGAACTGCCGGCGGATGCTGTGGATATTCCTGAAATCATTGCACAGGCGGACGCCAGGGGCGCGCCTGTATTGCGCCAGATAGCTCACGATAGGCGGCCGCAACGGGATCGAGCGGATATCCCGACTTTTGGGAGAAAAGCTTTTAGAGGGCTTTATATGCAGTTTTCTTGCTTTTAAATCGATGTCCCGCCAGTGCAATTGCCAGAGTTCGCCGCGGCGGATCCCGGTGTTGAGTAAAACGGTGGTGGCCAGACTCAAAGGATATTCGGCGGCGGCCAGAATTAGCTTGATTTCTTCACCCGTAAAATAATGAAAGGTCCGGTCGATCTTGAGCGGTTTCAGCCGGGCTATTGGGTTATGGCTAATCAAACCCCAGTCGATCGCGCGGTTGATGATCGTTTTCAAAAGGGTCAATAGATTATTCCAGGTCTTGCGGCTATGGGTTTTCATATATTCAGCCTGAAAGCGGGCGATCACTCCGGGAGTAATATCCGGCAAGCGGACGATCCTTTGTGAATGGAAATAGCTGTCGAGAAGTTTCAACCGGCCCTTATCGGCTTTAAAGGTATATGGCTTATTGACTTGTTCGGCGTGTTCGAAATACCTGTCTCTGGCCTCAGCCCAGCTGGCCGCGATCTCGAGGCCGGGGACTTTATCACCTTTGAGCATTTTCAGGCGGATATCGGCAAGAACGATTTCAGCTTCCTTGCGCGTGCCTATGGCGCGGCGGACGTGAGTGCCATCCGGTGCCCGGTAATCCACGCTCCAGGTGGTCTTTAGCTTATGCTTGCGGCGGTAAATGCGCATAAAAATCATTGAGTTGGTTCATTGTATTTTGTCTGCGGGCGCATTAAATAGTTACCGATTTTGCAAATCCTATTAGCAATAATGACAAGGATATAAAAAATATCAAAAGAAAGTATAGAGGCGGCGACATCTAAACGATAAAACCCTGTCATTATAGCGATAACCAACAAGAAGCTCATTAGAAATATATTAAAGCCGCCGATTTTAAACTTTTCGAATCCTATTTTATTTAGAACTGGATTACTTAGATCGGCAATCTTAATACAATCAGGACAATAATCTTTACCCTGATATCTTCTGGTTGTCCTGAATGTCAATGGTTCGCCACATTTTGAGCATATTTTAGCCATCTTATATCTCCGTTCAGTTTTTGATTTTGAACATGGTTTTTTCGATGTTTATTTTTTCAAGATCGGCGACGATATCAAAGCCGATGGCTTGATGAATACGGAAAAAGGTGGTCATTTCAAAATCGGTTCGACCCTCCTCAATAGCTTTTAAGACCCGTATGTTTATGCCCGCAAGCCTGGCTGTGTCGATGAGATTCTTATTATATATCAACCTGGTTGATTTAATAGTTTCTCCTATGATTCGCAAAAATGCTTGTTCGCCGCCCATGACAACCCCTTGGTTTCGATATTGCTGTATGATGGCCCTATACAACACAGAGCTTTAGTTCGATAGGCGCCTCCCGGCCCGTTGAATGTCGGCCTTGGTTGGGGTTAATTTGGATTCCCTAAAAAATTCGATTATCGGAACACCCCAGCCCTCGGATATCTTCAAAATAGTATCAAGGTTAGGGTTGCCCGTGCCTTTTTCTATCCGTTTTAATTGGGTTACTCCAATAAAGGCCATTTGTGCGGCCTTATTGGCGGATAGCCCTAAGTCGCTTTCCCTTATCCGCTTAACGTTGTTTCCGAAGGTTATTTTGTTCATTTTCAAAAAATATTTTAAAAAAACTAAAGATTTCTCTTGACACGCCGAAATACTGTATTATAATACAGGCAAACAATACAGTAATCCGATTCAGTTCGGCGGCGTGACGGTCTTTCAAAACAGAACACTTTCAAGGAAATCATTAGGCGGGGCGGTAGCTCATCTCACCATTTGATCGTCACGCATCATTGGGAGCTATCGCCTCAGCCTTAAACCTAAGTGAAACAAAATGCAAATGCAAGAAAAAAAACACGAACCCTTAATGAGTCTGCGGGAGCTGCAGGACTATCTGCCCGGCCATCCGCATCGGTCAACTGTCTGGCGCTGGATTAAGAAAGGCCTGCCGGTGTATCGAATGTTTAATGGCCGGCTGGGGTTTCGTAAGGCTGAAGTAGATAAGCTTCTTCGGGTATCAAAGAACAATGTAGCTCAACCGCAAGATAATGGAATCGTGGAATATGTCAAGCGATAATTTCAAATGGGATAAGCTGATCGGTAATTTACTGCCGGACCTCGATTTGACGGACCAAGACCGGATCAGGATCGGTCGGGCGATGATCAGGGAAAGTTTCAGTAAAGTATTTTCTACGTCTTTTAATGCAACTATCACCTTAAAACAAAGGAGGCATTGATGGCAAAATGTGTGATGCACAATGAAACCGGAGCCACTGATCGAGTGACCGATGAACTGGCCAAGAAAATGGTCAATTCGGGGAAGTGGCACTATATCCCCAAGTCGGTCTACAAGCGGGCGCAGAAATCGGGCGGCTTCATTAAACCGGAAACCGAAAAAGCGGTGGTGAAATGATATGGCGGCCCCTAAAACAACTTACAAAAACATCGACCGCGCCATCCTGTCGATTCAGAAAGCGCTGAATCCACCCGGTCTAAGGGATTATCATAAAATCCCCCTGAGGGCGGCGCTCGACCAACTCAATGGCTTTTTAAAGACCTTTCCGCAGGCTGTGACTAAATGATTGCCCGTTTTAAAAATTGGGCGGTCAAGCGGCCGGTTTGGGGCATAACCATTCTTTTTATCATCGGCACGATTTTGATTTTAAGTTCAGGCTATGGCTTGGGGCTGATTCTGGCCGCTACGAGCACTTTAGATAATACTCCGAGCGCGCTTCCGCAATCAGCGATCTGCTATCAGATACTTTATGTCATCATGGGTATCTTGCTATTGCTGGCCGGGCCGCTC
>RPPU01000432.1 GCA_003819975.1 Desulfobacteraceae bacterium | reverse complement strand
CCGCATGTAATGGACGCTTGCAGGCAAAAGACACCCCCGCTTTTGTCCGTGACCGCGGATCATTATGTGGCTTGTTATTTATATGCCGGAACAAACAATGCGGGTTCAGAGTTCCGGGTTCACGGTTCACGGTTTTAGGATAAAGAGTAGAGGATACCGATGTTGAAAAAAAATCGTTTTATTGAATTATGGCAAAAGCTCTGCGGGACAAAGCCGCCGGCCGGTTTGTGCGCTGAAATCATGAAGGCTTACTCTGAAGAGCACCGCGCCTATCATAACGCCGAACATATCGCCCATTGTCTGGAGGAACTGGATCATGTCCCGGATTTGGCAAGACAACCCCTGGAAGTGGAGATGGCGCTTTGGTTTCATGACGCGGTTTATGATACCCATACTTCCGATAATGAAGAAAAAAGCGCAGCCTGGGCCCAACAGGCGCTCCGGACCGGCCACTGCCCGACGGAGAGCGTTGTCCGTATATACGATCTGATCCTGACGACTAAACATGACAAGCCGTTGATCGAAAACGACCCGCAGTTGATTGCCGACATCGACCTCTCCAGCCTGGGTCAGTCGGAACCCGAATTTTTAAGCAATGAGCGCAACATTCGCGCGGAATATCGCTGGTTACCGGAAAAAAGCTACCGGGAAGAACGGATTAAAGTGATCCAAAATTTTTTACAACGAAAGCATATTTACTTTACCGACTACTTTGAAGCGCTCTACGGCCTTCAAGCTCGTAAAAACCTTATTGATGCCCTTAACCGTTTAAGTTAAATAAGGATCAAAAAAAGCATGCCTAATGGAACGCCGCTAAAACTGATCCAAGTCCGGGGGTTAAAGCAATACTTTCCGATCAAGCAGGGCTTTTTCTCTTCAACGAAAACCGTTAAGGCCATCGACAACATCTCTTTCGACATTTTTAAAGGCGCCACTTTCGGCGTGGTTGGAGAATCGGGTTCCGGCAAAACCACTCTGGGACGCACGCTGCTGCGCCTGATCGAACCGACCGCGGGCGCCATTCAATACGATACCGTCGATTTCACCAAACTGGACCGGAAAGATCTCCTGAAATTCCGCCCCAAAATGCAAATGGTCTCCCAAGACCCCTATAACTCGCTGCATCCCCGCAAATTGGTGAAAAACATTATCAGCGAGGGTCTCAAAATTCATTTTAATCTTCCGGCCGAAGTCGCCTATGTTCGCGTAAAAGAAATACTGGAAAAGGTCGGCTTAAAAGAAGAACACATGTTCCGTTATCCGCATGAGTTCTCCGGCGGCCAGCGCCAGCGCATCTCGGTGGCTCGTTCCCTGGTTTTAAAACCGGAGTTCCTGGTACTGGATGAGCCGACTTCGGCCCTGGATGTTTCGGTCCAGGCTGTGATTCTGCAAATGATCAAAGACCTTAAACGCGATTACCATCTGACCTATCTCTTTATCACCCATGATTTATCCGTGATCGACTATATCGCGGATTATGTGGCGGTCATGTACTTAGGCCAAATCATGGAAATCGGTCCGAAGCGCCATATTTTCAATGCACCGGCTTTTCCTTACACGAAATTACTGCTTAACTCCGTGCCGCATCCCGACCCGCAAAAGAAGCGCAACCGCGAAATCCCCAAAGGCGAAATCCCGAGCCCAATCAATCCTCCGCCGGGCTGCCGCTTCCATACCCGCTGTCCTTATATTCAAGACCTTTGCCGTAAACAGGAACCGGATATGGTCCAAATCAACGCGGAACATTTTGCTAAATGCCATTTCCCGCTGGTCAATCAACAATAAAAGGGCCGGTCAATATAAATGATTTTATTAACAAAAACTTACCACTAAGACATGAAATTAAAAAAATATAAAAAATACTTTGTGTCTTGGCGTCTTGGTGGTTAATTCTTTCGCAAGGATCACCCATGCCGACCAATAATCCCCCGATTTTTGACGGTCACAACGACTCCCTGGAGAGCTTTCTGGCTCTCAATCGCGCCCCCCGCGATTTTCTGATTAAAAACACGGAAGGCCATATGGACTGGCCGCGCGCCGAAGCGGGCGGATTCAACGGCGGGCTCTTCGCGATTTTCGTTCCGCCGGTTATGACGATGAAACCGGACCCCGACATGGACGAAGCACAACACATAAACCCGGCTATTTATCAACCCGTTGATTTCTCCCATGCGCGCGAGTGGACTCAAAAAGGCATGGAAAGCCTTTTTAGTCTGGCCGCCGACTCCCAGGGCCGGCTGCGCGTGATCCGCGAGATTCGCGCTTTGGAAAAGGCGCTTCAGGAACGGGTGATTGCCGCCGTCATGCACTTCGAGGGAGCAGAAACCATTGACCCTAAATTAAAAAATCTTGAAACTTATTACAAAGATGGATTGCGCTCCCTGGGTCTGGTCTGGAGTCGACCCAATGCGTTCGGTTGCGGTGTCCCTTTTACGCCCAACACCAGTCCCGATCAAGGCCCTGGTTTGACCGTGGCGGGCAAGGAACTGGTCAAAGCCTGTAACCGCTTGGGCATTCTGGTGGATCTCTCCCATTTGAATGAAAAAGGATTCTGGGACGTGGAAAAAACAACTTCCGCGCCTCTGGTGGCCTCTCATTCCTGTGTTTACAGTTTGAGCCCTTCGCCCCGCAATTTATTGGACAAGCAATTGGAAGCCATTGCCGCTTCCGGAGGCTTGGTAGGCATCAATTTCGCGGTCGGCTTCCTGCGGCCGGATAATAAAAGGGACGCAGACACGCCCTTGAGCGTTCTGGTTCGTCATTTCACTTATGTGGCCGAGAAATTCGGCGTGGACCATGTGGCTCTGGGTTCGGATTTCGACGGCGCCACCATCCCCAAAGAAATAGGCGACGTCAGCGGGTTGCCCAAACTGCTGGACGCTTTGCGTGGCGCCGGGTTCAACGAAGAAGACCTAGCTAAAATCGCCTATCAAAACTGGTTGAGGGTCTTGACCGATACTTGGAAATAATACGATTTCAGAAAATAAGTTGTCTGGTCGTGATTGGAGTTAAAAAATGGAAAGGCGATCAATAACGACAATCGCATCCAACCGTTTGTTGTTTATCGACTGGCTCAGAATTTTCGCGGTACTGTTGCTTTTCCCTTTTCACAGCACCCGAGTCTTCGACATTGGGGAGACGTTTTACATTCACAGTCCGCAGACCAGCGCCGCTTTAACCTACATCGTCATCGCGACCCTTGATATTTTTCACATGCCCCTGTTCTTTTTTCTGGCCGGCGCATCCACCTGGCACGCCTTGGCTTTTCGATCTTCAAAGCAATATGTGTATGAACGCTTTAAAAGACTCTTCATCCCCTTCATTTTTGGTATGCTCGTCATCATCCCGCCCCAGTCTTACCTGGGCGCTTTGTCCAAGGGAAGATTTTCCGGCAGCTTCTGGGAATATTATCCCCGTTTTTTCAGCATCAGCCCCGAGGGACCCAGCGGTTATTTCGGCGGCTGGACACCCGGCCATTTGTGGTTCATCCTGTTTCTTTTTTTCATCGCCCTACCGGCCTTACCGCTTTTCCTTTTCCTGCGTAAAAGACCGGGAATCATTCCGGCTTCCCTTCCCGGCTGGGTATGGATGCTGATTCCGGCGCTGTTCATTTTTTTGAGTCATCTTTGCCCTGCCCCCGGCGGTAAAAATTTAGTTTATTATTTTCTGTTCTTTGTCTTGGGTTATCTGATCATGGCGGAAGTTCGTTTTTCAGAAGCAATCGATCGATACAAAACCTGGGCCCTGGCTTTGGGCCCCGGGTCCCTGCTCTTATTGCTTGTGCTTGCCCTATCCGGTTTTTCGTTCCCGGCAGGATTAATCTTCACGATCGACATTCTATATCCGACCCTGGGTTGCTGGCTTTGCTTGGTTGCTATTTGGGCTTACGGCAAACGCTTTCTTTATTTCTCTTCCCCGATCCTGCCCTATCTCACGCAAGGCGTTTACGCCTTTTACATCTTGCATCAGACGATTATCGTCATCCTGGCTTATTACGTTTTGGATCTCCCGGCCGGCCTTTATCTCCAATGGCTGATGATCCTCCTGGGTTCCATGCTTCTGACCCTCACGGTCTACGATTTTCTGATCAAGCGCATCCCCGTCCTGCGCTTTTTATTCGGCATGAAATACGCAACTCGGACCCGACAAAGGGAGTGAACGGTATGAGCAGAGTTGACTATGATCAAATTGCCCGAGAGTATGACCAGCGGTACAAACTACACGACTACCACGGAATCCGCGCAACCCTACACGAGTTGATCAAAGGCGCTCAAAAACCGAAAGTACTGGAGGTCGGCTGTGGCACGGGCAAATGGCTGCGGTCGCTCGCCCAAGCGGGCTGCACCGTCTCCGGCCTCGACGCTTCGGAAGAAATGTTGAAAAAGGCCCGCCTGGACCTGGAAGCCGATCTCCGAAACGGCAGCGCCGAGAACCTCCCCTGGCCCGGCGGTTCGGTCGATTTT
>RPPU01000431.1 GCA_003819975.1 Desulfobacteraceae bacterium | reverse complement strand
TGGCTCCCAAATTAATGAAAGTGGTCCAGCAGATTCCTTATGAAGCGGTCGATAAAGCCGGTGCGGTTGCCGTTAAATCTTTTAATGCCGGCAGTTATAAAACTTCTTTTATTATTTCAGGGATTATGTGCCTGGCGGCAATTGCTTTGATGTATTTTGTGAAAGCTCCGAAGGCGAAGTAACTCTTCGTGTCATTTTTAAAAAAACAAAAGGCAAACCACTGCGGTTTGCCTTTTGTCATTTTAATTAAGAATCTATTTAATCAGCTCCATCTCCCCGTTCAATTTGGCGTAATAAAGGGAAACTTTCAGGTCGGGGAAAACCTTCAGTACTTTTTCGCGGGCTTCTTTCAGGTCATGATCGTGGCGTTCCGGGGTCCCGGCCGAGCCGTAAGCGCCGCAATCTTCGTGGTTGATCAGAATGACTTCTTGGATCTGGTGCAGGCGTTTGGAAATTTCGATCTGGGAGAATACTTTTTCCCAATCTTTGACGCCGCCGGCATACCCGACCCGGTCGTAATTTCCCTGGTCGAGATTTTTCTGCAGCCATTGGTCAAAGGTTTTTTGAAACCGGAAATCCATGCACATGACGACAAATGCTTTACAAGTGTGTGACATTGAAGAACCTCCTTATGGTGTATTGATTTAATATAAGTCAAATAACATCAAATATGTACCGATGTTTTGCTTAAAAGGGTTCCAGGGGCCAAGGGGCCAAGGGGTCGAGGGGTCAAGAGTAAAGCTTGAATATCGAATATCGAATAATAAATAACGAATATCGAAGGAGAGAAGAAAAAGAATTGAAATTTGGCCTTCATCATTCGAAATTCGATGTTCGATATTCGATATTTCCCAGGCGCGCAGGAAGGGCGAATAACGTAGAGACATACGCGTAGAGATATTTTATATCTCTACGGGTCTCTACGGATCCGTTCGCCCCTACGCACCCCTCATGTCCGCCGTAGGCCTTGCGAAGGCGGATCGAACCCTTGGCCCCTCGATCCCTTGGCTCCTTGAACCCTTTCTCTTACGCCATTGCTCCGCCGTCCACGGTGATGGTTTCGCCGGTAATAAAATCGGACAAATTAGAGCAAAGAAAAAGAACCGCGCCCGTGATATCGTTGGTTTCGGCAATGCGTCCCATGGGAATCGTCTTTAAATATTCCTTGAGCATTGCCTCATTACTCCAAAACGGCTGACTGAATTTGGTCCGGATCATGGCCGGCGCCACGGCATTGACATGGATATGTTCCGGAGCCAGTTCCACGGCCATGACCCTGGTCAACATTTCCAGCCCGGCTTTGGAGACGGAATAAAGCCCCATGCCCTTGGCCGCCGCTTTTTTAGCGGCCGTGGATGAAATATTCACGATCTTGCCGCTGCCGATTTTGCGCATGAATTTCACGGCCTGGGAGCTGGTGAGAAAAGCGCTTTTCAAATTGGTTTCCATGACTTTATCCCACAAGCCTTCATCCGCGTCCGCCAGGGAAGGAGTGAAAAAATTGGTGGCTACGTTATTGACCAGAATATCGAGACGCCCGTATTTTTGTTCAACCGCTTCGAAAAGCGTTTTGACCTGGTCGGCCTTGGCCACGTTTGCCGGCACAGCTAAAATTTCATGGCCCTGACTTTTGAATAAGTTAACGGCCGGGTCTAGGTTTTCCTTTTTACGTCCGCAAATCGCAATTTTGGCGCCCAACTGAGCCAAAGCCAAAGCGATATTTTGACCCAGTCCCTGACTGCCGCCGGTCACGAGGGCGACTTTTCCGGAAAAATTCAATTGAATCGGGTTCATATTTAATTCCTCTCACCTGCTTAAGTTCATTCATGTTATTATTAAATAAATTTAAAATTCAATGCCATTATTCAAGTAGCCGGAATTCAATTATAATCTCATATTAAAAAATCGAGTCAGGTGCAAGTAAATAGAATGATTATCTGTGAAAAGCGGCGCAATATGAAATTTGTGACTATCGGTGGGGATGCGGTCGGCATGACGGTCGCGGAATTCAGCCAGGTTGATCCGGTTTATACCCCGCCTTTTAGTCCCGTATAAGATCCCATGCTGACTTTGGCGAATAAGATGCTAAAAAAGTTCTAATATGGTATAGATATTGCGGCATTTACCGATGAATCTATATCTCCTGATACCGGGCGCTTTTCAGATCGCAACCCGGCTGATTTTTATCATTTTTTAAACCCATTGAGATCAATGACCCAATATTTACCTCTAGATCATTTTATTTTCACCCGTTATCGCCTGACCCTGGAAGCTTTGGGGCGGATTGAATTGCCCGGTTTCAATCAAGCGATTGCCCTGCAAAATGAATTCGGATCAATCTTCAGGCGCATGGTGTGCCGCAGTTTGAACGAGGATTGTTTGAAATGCGCACTGTATGCCCATTGTCCGTACGCGATCGTTTTTTATCCCAAAGTTCCATTGGAAGTGAAACATTACCCATTCAGCCGGGATATTCCATACCCTTTTGTCATCAAGCCGCCTTTGCAGAATCAAAACATCTATGCAGCCGGTCATTGTTTTCATTTTGAATTTTTGATCATAGGCAAGGCCCAAGGCCTTTTACCCTATTTCCTGGCTAGTTTTGAAAATATAGGCAGAAAGGGTATTGGCCCACAACCCGGTCCATTCAAAGTAAAAAACCTGGAGCTTTTACGTGAACAGGGTTCTTGGGAAAGTGTTTATAGTCCACAAGACCATATGGTGCGTTTGCCGGACGATCAATTCGTTTTTTCCTATAAAATGGCGAATACGATCGACAATCCGGAACGGATTCGGATCCGGTTTCTCACACCGGTTTCCTTAAAAGAATACCGGAATGGGTCTGAAGATTTTTTTGCTCCTTTTCTAAAACAATTGCACCATCAAATCGAGGCCTTGTCTTTTTTTTATTGTAATCACCGGCTCGATCCTGCGCCCGATATGTTGGAAAGGCTTATGGCCGACGTAAAAGTCTACAAAGTCGACCTGCATCGGGTTGCGGAACCGATGAAACCAGGTTCGAGCCCGCGGCCGGATCATTCGTCCGAAAGTTTCCAAGGGGTTATAGAATGCAGCGGGACCCTGGAACCGTTCCTGCCCATGCTTCATTTGGGAGCATTGATCCATGTGGGCGAAGCCAACTCCTTTGGCCAAGGTTGGTATGCGCTTGAAAATCCATCATTGATAAAGGATGAACCATGAACCAGACCAAGTTGTTTTACAATGCCCATATTTACACGCCGGTCGATCCGGGGCATGCTTTGGCCGGCCCACGGCCGCAGGAAATCCGCCATTGGGAACAAGGCGCCCTGTTGACCCGCAACGGTTTGGTTGCAAAGATCGGCCCTGAAAAAGAGGTCCGCAAGGCCGTTAAACCGGCGGAATTGGATTTTGAGTTCGATTGCAAAGGGCAATGTCTGATCCCCGGATTTGTCGATCCGCATACCCATATGTGTTTTGCGGCGCGCCGGGAAGAGGAATTCCAGATGCGCATGCAAGGGGCGGAATACCTGGAAATTCTGAAACGCGGCGGCGGCATTTTGTCTTCCGTGCAAAAGGTCAGGGCAACCGGTGAAGAAGAGTTATTTGTTCAAACGCGCAAACAGGCTCTTGCGGCTTTGTCCTACGGCACGACCACCCTGGAGATCAAGAGCGGTTATGGTTTGGATACGGCGACCGAGCTTAAAATGCTGCGGGCGATCGATCGGGTCGGGCGCGAGACCGCCCTGGATGTGATTCCGACTTTTTTAGGCGCGCATGCGGTTCCGGCGGAATTCAGGGCTGATCCTGAAAAATATGTGGAACTCATGGTTCAAGAGATGATCCCGGCCGTGGCCCAACAAGGGTTGGCGCGGTTTTGCGATATCTTTTGCGAACAAGGCGTGTTCTCGATCGAACAAAGCCGCAAAATACTTCAGGCTGCCCAGGCGCGGGGGCTGAAACTCAAGATCCATGCGGATGAAGTTCATGATTTGGGCGGCGCCGGTTTGGCGGCCGACTTGAAAGCGGTTTCAGCCGAGCATTTGCTGGCTGCAGGCGAAGAGCATTTAAAAGCCATGGCCAAGGCAGGAACCATCGCGGTCTTATTGCCGGTCACGGCGTACAGCTTGCGCAAACCCTATGCTGAGGCACGTAGTATGATCGCATGGGGCTTGCCGGTCGCCTTGGCCACGGATTGCAACCCCGGGTCGAGTTATACGGAATCCATGCCGTTTGTATTCAGCCTGGCGGTTGTCCATATGCGCCTCTCTCTTGAAGAAGCTTTGATCGGCGCGACCTTGAACGCGGCCTATGCCTTGGATCAAGGAACTGTTGCGGGCAGTTTGGATGTGGGTAAGAAAGCGGACTTTTTGATTCTGGATGGAACCACTCCCATTATACTTGCTTATCATGCCGGAGTTAATCCGGTTAGTCAGGTGTTCAAAGCCGGGGAACTGGTCGCGTGTAATGGGATCAGGGAATGATTATAAGAATTCACCACCAAGACTCTAAGACAC
>RPPU01000430.1 GCA_003819975.1 Desulfobacteraceae bacterium | reverse complement strand
TGGCCGTAACCGTTACACCCAGGAGTTGGCAGGCATAATAACCGATCACGTATTGATAGGAATTGGGCAATATTAAGGCGCAAACATCGCCTTTTTTAAGGCCCAAGTTATTGAGTCCGGTCGCAAAACGTTGGACCAGGTCCCAGAGTTCATCATAGGTTTTAGTCGTATCCAAAAAGTTAACGGCGACCCGGGAGCCGTATTTTAATGTGGTTTCCTTTAAAAAATCGGCTAAAGAACCTGGCGGGTATTCCAGACATTTGGGAACCTGTTTCAGCCAGTGCTTGTACCAGAGACGATCGCCAAGGGATTTTTCACTCATTTGTTTCTCCATTTCTCAATAAATTGATTCGGGTCGAATGGCTTTAAAGGGTTCCCATTTTTTCAGAGATAATAACATTTTTTTATTCCGGAACAAAGCGATTATCCCTTCAAAACACCCAAGGGCTTGAGTCGGGCCACTTTTTTGGCGAGATCGGCTTCGTGAACCACCTCCACAACTTGGGAAACATCTTTATAGGCCTCGGGGATTTCCTCCTTGAGGGTTTTAACGCCATGGGATTGAACATAAATCCCTTGATCTTCGAGTTCACGATGGATGGTCCGGCCCTTGGCCGCTTTTATGGCTTGGCTTCGGCTCAAAACCCGACCGGCTCCGTGACCGGTTGAGCCAAAGCTTTTTTCCAAAGCGCCCGGTCTGCCGGCCGGGATTAATGAATAGGTGCCATATCGCCCGGGATCAGGACCGGATGGCCGGTTTGCCGATATATTTTAGGGACTTGCGGATGTCCGGCGGCAAGGATCGCGTAGCGCCTTTGCGATGCACGCACAGTTGAACGCTTTTCCCATTCACCAGATGGGTTTCTTTTTTGGCAATATTATGGCTGACATCATAAAGGAGTTGCATACCCAATTCCCGCGGAGTAAGTTGAAGGGTCGAAAGAAGGTTCTCATAGATGAGATGCATCACGGTAGGATCGGCTTCGGTCATGACACCGTGATCTTCGGTTTTTTCCAAATCATCCAAATCGCCAAAACCGTTTTGGACAGCCCACCGCGCTCCTTGAACAGCCACTTTGGCGATTTCTTTTTGATTCAAGGACACGGAACCGCGCGAGCCCACACCGGTGGGAATATGATTGAAAAGCGTTTGAACCAGTTCGCGCATGCGGGGTTTTATATCATCGGCATAATCGGAACCATTGATGGAAAGGTTTTTCGGCAAAGTTTGCCTGCCTTGGTCGCCTTTAATCATGATTTGCAGAAGGGCTTTTCCGGCGTTTTGGAACAATTCTTTCAGGCCAGCCCCCTGAACCAGGATACCGATATCGGCCGTATGGTCTATGAAAGTGAAATTTCGATTGGCTTTATTCATCAAGATATATTATTAAACAAACGGATGAATGTCAAAATGAACCCAAACCGGGAATGCTAAGAAAATTAAAACTATTTGATGGCAAATCATATGGTTTTTTAAAGTTTTTCGATACGGCCGAATTTCATAATAGAGGATATCTCAAAAACACTATTTTATAGATGAGTACGCGGAAATTTTTGACCTTTTTCATATTCGCCCGGTTCGTTTTTTTATTTTTGAGATATCCGGTAATCATTTTGAGGCCGCCGGCACTATTTATCTAATTTTTTATCATCAGTTTCCGATATCATAGAAGGGGAGCTTCATGAATTGCACTTTCTGTAACAAAGATCTGGACATTACTGAAAAAATAGGTCGCAAGGATACTTGTCCGCACTGCGATCAGGATCTGCATTGCTGTAAGCAGTGCCGGTTCTACGATCCCAATGCTTATAATGGATGCCGAGAAGTCTCTGCGGAACGTGTTTTTGACAAAGAAAATGCGAATTTTTGCGATTTTTTCGTTATCCGGGGTTCTAAAGAGCGGGGCGGAAATGCCCACCGCGTCAAGGACGCCAAAAAAGCATTGGAGGCGCTATTTAACAAAAAGAAATAGTGACACACCGGTTCAAAAGTTCACGGAAACGGATGACGAAAAGCTGTCATCCAGGGTTCAAGGTTAAAACTCAATAAAAATCGAATGATTGATTCTATGATAACCTTGTAACCGACGTTTGAATTAAATGGAATCGCACAAATCAATCAACCCTGAACCTGGTGATCCAACGGAATAAGATAGTGCGCTTTAAGTTAATAATTTATAGTATCGTATCCCTTTTTTTTCGTCACCCGGCAGGTTGTTTGCCGGGGTCCAGGATGATCATAAAGAAAAAAATTTGGATTCCGGCTAAATGATGATTTTGTTCTGCAAAATCATGACTTGCCGGAATGACGATCCCTTATTGTCAACAATTAACTTAACAATGCACTAGTCGGACCGATTGGAGAGTTCGAAACGAAGCATGGCAGCCCCGAGTTTTATCAAGTTGCCGTTTCGCAAGCGTTGCGGCAGGGCGATTTTCTTGCCATTGACATAAACGCCGTTTTTACTTCGTAAATCTTCGATCCAATAATTCTCCTGATCAAAATAGATCACGGCGTGTTTGCGGGAAATCTGTTCGTCATCGATGAAAACCGTGTTGGTATTATGGCGGCCGATGATGTTTTTTTGATCATCCAATTTGAATTCTTGGCTGGTTTTATCGGGTTTGATCAGGATCAACTTTGGCACCAAACCCGTTGATTTCTTTAAATTAAACCCGCATTTTGTGCAAAAAAAGTTGGGCAGCCGGTTTTCAAACCGGCAATTCGGACAGGTGTTTTTCAGTAATTTGTTTTTAGGATCCGACTTGTTCACGCAGTTGACTCTTTTTAATGGCTTGTTCGGTTTGGGTTAATAGTTCTTTTACTTGAATGTTATTCGGTTCTTTTTGCAGGATTTTTTTGAATTTTTCAACGGCATGGCGATAATCGCCTTTTTTTAAATAGATAATCGCCAGGCGATACTGGATGGCCACCAGGTCCAAGCGTTCTTGGGTTTCACCGAACGGTTCACCTCCAAGCTTGGTTCCGCAAAAACCACAAAATAAATCATCCAATT
This sequence comes from Desulfobacteraceae bacterium, assembly GCA_003819975.1. The sequence goes on along the minus strand of RPPU01000430.1, from coordinate 1,489 downwards.
GAGCGGTTTTGCCGCAATTTTGACAATGTAGCATATCACTCCATAATAATGGGAAGAAAAAGTTTAAAAGTCGTCCCTTGACCTAAAACGGAACTTAATGCAAGATTCCCGCCATGGCGAACGGCGATATCGCTGGCAATGGAGAGACCCAGTCCGGTCCCCTGGCCCTTTTCTTTGGTCGTATAAAACGGCTGAAAGACCCGGGTCATTTCATCGTTGGAAATACCGGAGCCTTGGTCGGCAAAGCTGACACAGGCAAACTCGGCTGTTTTCTCCAAAATAGCATTCCATTTATTTTCGGTTTGGCAATAGACACCGGTTTCATCCGAGGGAGTCTTTAAGGCGTTTGAGTTGATTTTCAGGGTTGCGACTTTTAGCAGGGCGCCCTGTTTTTTCATGGCATCAAACGCGTTCTTGGCAAGATTAAAAAAGATTTGCTGCAATGGATAGGGATCGCCTTTGACCATCAATTTTTCTTCGGATAAGTGCGCTTCGATCTTAATGCGTTTCGGTTTTATAATTTCTATCGTTCCCAGGCATTCCGCCATGATCAGGTTGAGATTGAAGACCTGGAAATCCTCGCTGCCTTTGTACGCCATAGAACTGAAATGCTTGATCAGATTATTCATCTTCGCAACGCTTTCGGCGATGATTTGAAACTGTTTCTTGTGCTCATCCGGCAGATGGCCGATCAAGGACAATTGGGTCTGAACACTGATGACGTGCAGAGGCGTGCGAAGCTCATGCACCAGCTCGGAGATAAACTGGCCGATGGAAGATAATTTTTCCATATGGATGAGCATGTTCTCTTTCTTGGAAAGTTCATTGTAAAGATTTTCAAAAGCTTCGAATTTCTTCTGAAGCTCAAAATAAGCGATTTCCTTTTCCTTGTTCGATTCTTCCAGGATCCGTTCCATATTCTGATAGACAATTTCCAGTTCATGCAGCAGACGCTGGTTTTCGATCAGTAATTCCGCTTTGGTTTGAGGATGTTTGAAAAGAATGGTTTTTTCAAATGATTTATTGGCCATCTTGCTAAACTCCTTATGCGATTTCAGCTCTCAGAACCGCCGCCGGCAGCGGTTTTTCAGGTAAATGAGGAAGCATCACGACCATCGCCAGAACGAACCAAAAAGGCTCCATGATTCTTACAATGATAAAGGTATTGGCGCCGATTGCGTGAAATAAAAGGGCGATATAACCCGCTAAAAAACCCAAACCAAGACCGCGGTCAAAAGGGTCCGTGACCGACTTGAAAGAAGAATAGGCCTGTTTAAAAATGGTCGACAATAAAATCAAGAATAAAAGCAATCCGATCAGGCCGGTTTCAATCAGCACCCGGAAATATTGGGCATCCACAAACCGGTACCCGCTTACGCCGAATCCCCAAAAAGGGTGCTGAACCCAATCTTTGAGCACTTCGCGCCAGCCTCTTAATCGTTCCGAAGTGGAGGTATCCAGTTTCACGCCCATGGTTTCAACGACATCG
>RPPU01000429.1 GCA_003819975.1 Desulfobacteraceae bacterium | reverse complement strand
CTGGTTGGCGCCGGAGCCCAGAGTGAAATCGGGTTATCTGCAACGCTACAGTCAAAATGTGCGTTCCGCCGGCACCGGAGCGATTTTAAAAGTGTGAATGTAAGAACGTGCAAAAGTGAAAATGTAAGAAAGATTCTCGCGCCAAGACGCAAAGGCGCCAAGAATATGTTTTAAAAATTATAAGACTATTTCAGCAAAATGAGGGCTGAAAAGATTCATTTTTCATTTATCTTTACGCCTTTGCGTCTTGGCGCGATATTTTCTCTTATATTCACACATTCACACGTTCACACGTTCTAACATTTCTGGTCTCCGGTCTTTAACACCGCTCCGGTGCCGGCGGAGCGCACATTTTGACTGTAGCGTTGCAGATAACCCGATTTCACTCTGGGCTCCGGCGCCAACCAGTCTGCTAAGCGTTTCTGAATTTCTTCAGCGGACAATTTTAAATTGATTTGACGTCCGGGAATATCGATGACGATCCGGTCGCCTTCTGCTATGATCGCAATGGGTCCGCCCTCCATGGCTTCGGGCGAAATATGTCCGATCGCGGCGCCGCGCGTGCCGCCCGAGAACCGGCCGTCCGTGAGCAAGGCTACTTCGGCGTCCAGTCCCATGCCGGCGATGGCGGAAGTCGGCGTGAGCATTTCGCGCATGCCGGGCCCGCCTTTGGGACCCTCATAGCGAATGACGATTACATCCCCTTTTTCGATGCGGTTGTCCATAATGGCTTTAAAAGCACTCTCTTCGGAATCGAATACCCGGGCCGGGCCTTCATGGCGCAACATGCTTTGGGCCACGGCCGATTGCTTGACCACGCAACCGTCCGGCGCCAGGTTGCCGTATAAAACGGCGATACCGCCCTCATTACGATAGGGGTTGCGGATACCGCGGATGACTTCGGGGTTTTTAATATTGGCTTTGGCAATGTTTTGGGCCACGGTCAAACCGTTTACGGTTAAGCAGGCGCCATGGATGGAACCGGTCTCGGAAAGTTCTTTCATGACGGCTTGAATGCCGCCGGCCGCATCCAGATCTTCGAGATGATGCGGACCGGCCGGGCTCAGGCTGCACAAATTGGGCGTGCGCCGGCTGATTGCGTTGATTGTTTTAAGTTCAAAAGGCACTTGGGCCTCGGCGGCAATGGCGGCTAAATGCAGCACGGTGTTGGTGGAACATCCCAAAGCCATATCCACCGACAAAGCATTGTGAAAGGCGGCCGGGGTCATGATTTGCCGGGCGGTGACGCCTTTTTGCAGCAGATCCATGATCAGAAAACCGCTTTCTTTGGCCAGGCGAGTGCGGGCGGCCATAACCGCCGGAATGGTGCCGTTACCGGGCAGGGCCATGCCGATCGCTTCGCTCAAGCAGTTCATGGAATTGGCCGTGAACATACCGGCGCAGGAACCGCAAGTCGGACAGGCGGCCTCTTCGATCTCGGCCAGTTCGGCCGGGTCCATTTTTTGGGAGCGCACCGCGCCGACCGCTTCGAACACCGTGATTAAATCAATGTTTTTATTGAGTTGGCGCGGATGACGGCCGCTGAGCATGGGGCCGCCGCTGACCATGACAGCCGGGAGGTCCAGCCGGGCCGCGGCCATGAGCATGCCGGGCACGATCTTGTCGCAATTGGAAACCAAAACCAAAGCGTCAAAAGCGTGAGCCCGGGCCATGACTTCAATGGAATCGGCGATCAATTCACGGCTGGCCAAGGAATACTTCATGCCTTCGTGATTCATGGCAATGCCGTCGCACACGCCGATGACGCCGAATTCGATCGGCAAGCCGCCGGCCATGTAAACCCCGGCTTTGACCGCTTCCACGATACGGTCGAGGTGGATATGACCGGGAATAATTTGGTTGGCGGAATTGACAATGCCGATCAGGGGGCGTTGCATCTCCCGGTCCGTGTAGCCCATGGCTTTAAACAGGCTGCGATGCGGCGCCCGGTCGAGTCCTATTTTCACTGAATCGCTTTTCATAATGATTATCCTTTCGCAAATTCACCGCAGAGACGCAGAGAGCGCAGAGAGATTATTTTTTTTTGCCTCTGAGAAGGAGGCAAGTGAAAAGATCTCCACGGCTTTGCCGCAGGTTTGTTTTTGCTTTTGGGCTCTCAGTACAACAGTTTTATGATTTTGAAAACTGTTCCAAAAGCAAAAAAGAAGAAACCTTTGCGGTCTTTGCGCCTCTGCGGTGAAATCCTTTTAAAATCCTTCCTGTTGACGAATATAGGGCACCAGACCGCCGGCGCGGATCATGGCGCTCATGAATTCCGGCAAAGGCTTGGCCCGCAGGGTCTTGTCCTTGCCGCGGATTTCTCCGGAAAGCAGGTCCACGGACAGGGCTTCGCCTTCGGCAAAGGCTTCGACCGCTTCCGGGCATTCCAAGATCGGCAGGCCGATATTGAACGCATTGCGATAAAAAATACGGGCGAAGCTTTTGGCGATGACCAAACCGATTCCGGAAGTCTTAATGGCCAAAGGCGCATGTTCGCGCGAGGAGCCGCAGCCGAAATTTACGCCGGCTACGAGGATGTCGCCGGGTTGGACTTTTTTGACAAAGTCGGGCCGGATATCCGCAAAACAATTTTCAGCCAGTTGACGGGCGTCGGATACGTTCAAGAAACGAGCCGGGATAATCAAGTCCGTATCCACGTGATCGCCGAATTTCCAAATATTGCCGGCATAGTTCATTTATATATACTCCTATTAAAGCAGAGATCTTTTAAATTCTCTCCCGGCGTTTCCCCGAAGAGGGAAGCGCCGGGAGAGTCGTGATCATCCCGCACCCCTTTAGGCGGGAGTAAAAGAGGTGCAGGATGAAGAACGCACACTATTTTTTGGCCATAAGCCGTCTTCTCCGTAGGGGTTCAAAATTTTGAACCCCTACAAAAAAAATCAAATTTCTTCCGGCGTGCCGATGCGGCCCAATACGGCCGAGGCGGCGGCTAAAGCCGGACCGCATAAATAAACTTCGCTTTTTGGGTGTCCCATGCGGCCCACGAAGTTGCGATTGGAAGTGGCGAGCGCCCGCTCGCTTTCAGCCAAGATACCCATGTGTCCACCCAGACAAGGCCCGCAAGTGGGCGGGCCGATCACGGCGCCGGCATCCAGGAACGTTTCCAGAAGGCCCTCCTGTAAAGCTTGTTTGTAAACCAAGGCGGAACCGGGCAGGACAATCAACCGGGTCTGCTTGGCTGCTTTTTTATTACGCAAGATCAAAGCGGCTTCGCGCAAATCTTCCAGCCGGCCGTTGGTGCAGGAGCCGATAAAAACCTGATTGAGGGGAATATCCCCCACCGCCGAAATGGGTCGTACATTGTCGGGCGAGTGGGGGAATGCGACTTGGGGTTCAATCCCATCCGCGTTTAACGTCAATACGCGTTCATACACGGCGTCGGAATCACTGGTCGTCCAGACCGGCTTGCGGTTTGTGCGCGGCAAGACATAGGCGCGCGTGATTTCGTCCGGCGCAAAGATTCCGTTTTTAGCACCCCCTTCAACAGCCATATTGGCCATGGTCAAGCGTTGCGCCATGGTCAAAATTTTAATGGTTTCACCGGTAAACTCCAGGGTTTTATAGGCGGCGCCTTCTACTCCTAATTTTCCCAGGATATAAAGAATAAGGTCTTTGCCGCCGACCCATTTACGTAAAGGACCCTCAATAACCACTTTGATGGTCGGAGGAACTTTTAACCAGGTCCGGCCGGTGGCCATGACCACGCCCAGATCGGTGCTGCCCACTCCGCTCGAGAAAGCGGCTAAGGCGCCGTAGGTGCAGGTATGGCTGTCGCCGCCGATCACGAGATCGCCGGGGATGACGAGCCCTTTTTCAGGGAGGATCACGTGTTCCACGCCACCGTTGCCCGGATCGTAATAATGCTTCAGTTTCTGCTGGACCGCGAAATCGTACATTAGTTTAGTTTGCTGGGCCGAGGCAATGTCTTTGTTGGGCACGAAATGATCGGCCACCAGCACAACTTTTTCCGGGTCAAAGACGCGGGTAGCGCCGGTTTCCCGAAAAGTTTTAATGGCCAGGGGCGCGGTGATGTCATTGCCCAGGGCCAGGTCGACCCGGACCTTGATCAGGTCGCCGGGAGTGACCGATTCCATATCGGCGTGGGCGGCTAAGATTTTTTCAGTAAGGGTCATGGGACGGGTCATAAATTTCCACTTTCATTATGATTTGAAAAAATGAACTGCAAGTGTACAGGTTAAAATGACGATTCAAACCTATTGTTATTTCGGTTAATCGGTTGCGGGTTACGGGTTTACTCTATTCGGATTCTTCAACCCGCAACTCGTAACCCGTCAACCGGGTGACTCAAAAACTATTTTGTACCTATCGTTTCACGTTTCACGTTTTACTTTTCACCTTTCACGCTCTTATAATGTCCTCTCTTCCACGGCTATCGAAGGATTGCGTTTTAAGTATTCCAGCCGGTTCAAGCCGTTGATATAGGCTTTGGCGCTGGCGGTGATGATGTCGGGATCGGCGCCCTTGCCTTGAG
>RPPU01000428.1 GCA_003819975.1 Desulfobacteraceae bacterium | reverse complement strand
CGATCTTACGGACTTCAAGCCGATGCTTGATTCTTTCTTGAGCCAGTTTGGTTTGGAGGTCACTGACCTCCTTTTGTACGGCCAAAGCCTTGTTCTGATCGGGTTTTACGGCGCTGATCAGGGCAAAAAGTTCGGCCTGTTTGGCGCGTAATTCGGTCCGGGTTTGTTGGGTTTGATCCTGGAATTTTTTATGCAGATCCTGGATCTGTTGAATCTGTTCTTTGGTCAGATCGTTGTTCCCATTTTGAGGACCGGCTCCGCAGCGGGCGCCATTGCCTGGACCTCGATTCATCATGCCGGATCCTTTATTGAACTTATTGTTCGCTGCAAAAACCGGATAGGCGATTAAGCCGACCAACAGTAAGACACCGATACCTATTGTAAACTTTTTCATTTTTGAGCCTCCTTTAAGTTATTTATGACAATTAAAGGAGCAAGGAATATGCCGAAACGAGTATTTATTTATAACCATTTGAAATCATGACGTTTTATATCTTTAATCGTAAATGACGGCTGAATGAAATGCAACAAATAGGATACTTTGTATCCAGATTGGTATGGTAATCAGGATATAAAATATCCAGACAGAAAACTTACCGACATTATAGGCGCTTCGTTTCCACATATCGAAATAGTTGTCGATAATGAAAATGTTAATAATCACCGCCGGATACTCATACGGACTTATTCCGACGCTTTCGCTGGAACTCCTGTTCCGGCTGGCCGGAATTCATTTTTTATCGATTCTCGATAAATAATTTAGGTGTTTAATAAGAAATATTTAGATCAGGTAACGAGCCCTTGGCCGCTCAGGCAGATGCCGTCGCGGTTGTGTTCTTTGACGAAATACATGGCGTCATCGGCCATTTTAATGATTCCTTCGGGCGTATGGGCATGCTCGGGAAAGGCGGCAATACCGAAACTGGCCGCAATCTTAATGTGGAGACCTTGTTCCTGAAAAAAGGTTGTATCGCGCAGTCGGTTTCGCAGGATCCGAGTGATTTGCAGAGCCGCACCCGGATCCGTGTTCGGCAGGATCCAAACGAATTCATCTCCGCCGTAACGCACGCCCCGGTCCAGAGGCCGGGAAAGGTTCAGCAGCAGATCGCCGACCCGGCGCAGCAGACCGGAACCGATCAGATGGCCGTGGGTGTCGTTTACACTTTTAAAATAATCCATGTCAAAAAAGACCACGGAAAAAGGTTTTTGGTTTTTCTCCCAACGTTCGATCTCCTGATCAATAATCTTGTAGAGATGGCGGGCATTATAGAGAGCCGTGCAGTCATCGTGGATGGAGAGTTGTTCAATGCGATTGAGGTAGCGGGCGTTCTCGATGGCAATGGCCGCGAAATCAGCCAGGGATTCCAGGATTTTCAGATTGGCCTGGGCCATCCTATCCGCGGAGATATTCACGATTTCAATCACGCCCATGGTGCGGTTGCGGCAGATCATGGGCACGCAGACAATGGATTCGGTCTTGAAACCGGTCTCGAGATCAAAGGCATGGGCAAAACGCTTGTCCGCGTAAACATCCGGGATAACAACGGTCTCGCCGTGCAGGGCTGTCCAGCCCGCCACCCCTTGGCCCAGTGCCAGCCGTTTTTCTCTTATTTGCCGGCTGACCGGTCCAACCGCGATGGCAAAATAGAGGTCTTGTTTTTTTTCATCGACCAGCAGCAAAGACCAGTTCTCCGGTTGATAAACCGTACCGATATCGTCCATAATCAGGTTTAGGATTTTGTCGACATCCAATGTGGATGTGAGGGCCCGGCCTATTTGGCGCAACATATCAATCAGGTTTAGGTCATTTTGCGGGTCCAAACGTCAGCTCCCAGTCAGATTTATGTTAATGCCGGCCTATAAAAAAGCCGGACGACTCAAACATCGTAAGATTCGGCGAACCGCGTGAAAAAGGTTTATTTTGAATATTATTTCAAAAACAAAGAGTTACTACTCAGGTTGCATGTTATGTCACCCATTCGCCCTGAGCACATGATTTTGCGTCCGCAAAATCATAAGTCGAAGGGTGAACAGGCAACTTTTACGAGTTCATGCTTCACCCGAGCTCTCCTGAGCTTGGTGACAAGCTCAGCACGAACGGTTATTTTAAAAGGCTTTTTGAGTACCTAAGTAATTGCAATAAAGAAAATTATAGATAAATCAAGGCGATATGTCAAACAAAGGTTTTTTGATTATTGAAAATCCCTGGCCTGAAATTTGATAGGTATTAATATATATTGCGAAAATCAAGGAAAGGTGGATATTATGTATCCATGGTAGGAAACGTAAAAAAACCATTCTGGCTTAGCCTGCCTCCGCTGGTGATGATCGGCGCGGCTATTATTATGGTCCCCATTATGGTCTTCTGGACCGCGCAAAACATTCAAAAACAAAAAGAGCAGATGGTCATGCTCTTGAAAGAAAAAGGCGCGGCCCTGATTCGTTCTTTTGAGGCCGGCACCCGTACCGGCATGATGGGCATGATGGGCATGCCCGGAGGCGATTTTCAATTGCAGAAGCTGCTGATGGAAACGGTCCGACTGCCCGATATTATTCATCTGATCGTAACGGATGAAAACGGAACGATCTTGGCTCACAATGATCCGGCTCAAATCGGCAGGAGTTACGGAATCGAGCCGGATCTCAAGAAATTGGTCGAGGCGGATCAAATCAATTGGCGTACGATTGTCGGACCGAATCGCACGCCGGTTTTCGAAGTTTATAAGCGTTTCATTCCAAGCCAAACTCCGGCGCGCCGGCTTGGGCGCCGCCTGCCATTCGAATCTATGCGGCGTCGGCTGTCTTTGAGTGGGATCGAAGGCGCGGACGCCGGGCGCGTCATCTTCGTCGGTCTGGATATGGAGTCGCTTGAAGCGGCGCGCAAACAGGAAATACAGCATACATTGGTTATGGGCTTGATTCTGCTGCTGATCGGCGTGGGCGGTATTTTCACTCTGTTTTTGGCACAGGCCTTTCAAAGCACGCAAGCCTCGTTGCGGCGGATTCAGGCGTTCTCGGACCGTTTGGTGGAAGAGCTGCCGATCGGGCTCACGGCTCTGGACGGGACGCGGAAGATCATCGCTTTCAATCGGGCCGCGGAAAAAATTCTGAAGATCCCGGCCAGGGAAGCATTTGGAAAACAGCCGCGGGATCTGCTTCCGCAAGCGTTCGAGGAATTCATGCAGGCTCCGAGGGTACGGCCGGGCCCGGTGACGCAGGAGCGGGAATGTCTTTTGAAAACAGGGCAAACCCTGTTTTTGGAGATCACGGCACTGGCCTTGTCCGCGGAAGAGGGAGGTTCGGCCGGGCAGGTCCTGCTTTTCAGGGATTTAAGCGAGATTCAAAGCCTGAAGCGCGAACTTGAGACCAGCCGGCGTTTGGCGGCCCTGGGTCATCTGGCGGCCGGAGTGGCGCATGAAATCCGCAATCCGCTCAGTTCCATAAAGGGATTTGCCACATTTTTCAAGGAGCGTTACCGGCAAAATCCCGAAGATCAAAGCACGGCCGAGATCATGATTCAAGAAGTAGACCGCCTCAACCGGGTGATCACCCAATTGCTGGAATTTGCGCGGCCGTCTGAAATCAACCGCAAGCCGGTTGATTTGGCGGATTTGATGCGTCATTCGCTCAAAATGATCGCCACGGAGGCCCGGGCCAAGGGTATCGCGGTCCGGACGAATCTGACGCCAACCGGTCCAATGGCTTTGGATGCGGACCGGATCAATCAAATGTTACTCAATCTTTATCTGAACGCTTTGGCGGCCATGGAAAAGGGTGGAACTTTAAGCGTGGTTTTAAAGCCGGATCAAGCGGCCGGGAAAGTAAGCCTGGAAATCAGGGACACGGGCAGGGGCATTCAAAAAGAGGAAATGGAACATATTTTTGACCCCTATTTTACGACTCGGGCTTCCGGGACCGGTCTGGGCCTGGCCATTGTGCATAAGATCATTGAGGCTCATCAGGGCGAGATCCGGGTGCAGAGCGAGCCGGGTAAAGGGAGTGTTTTCACCGTTTTTCTGCCGAATTAGGATGAGGGAACAGACAAAAATTGAATAACGAATGTCGAACATCGAATCATGAAGGATCCCAAGGGTTTGCATGAGAAATATGGTAACGATGTTATCGGCTCTGTCGGTAAAAAATTTTGAGGCTTTTGAAAAGCATAGGCTATGAATTCAAAAATCTTAAATAAAAAACAAACGAGCCGCATCTTAGTCGTCGAAGACGATGCCAGCCACCGCATCATGCTGCGCACGCTTTTGACCGGCTGGGGCTATGCGGTGCAGGAGGCCGTTGACGGCGGGGAAGCAATACAAATGGTTCAAGCCGGGCCTTATGATTTGATCCTGATGGATATCCGCATGCTCAAAGTTTCAGGCCTGGAGGCCTTGAACCGGATCAAAACCATTAATCCGGCCATTCCGGTTATTATCATGACCGCCTATGCTTCAGTGGAAACCGCCCTGAGCGCCTTAAAAAACGGGGCTTATGATTATCTGATCAAACCTCTGGATT
>RPPU01000427.1 GCA_003819975.1 Desulfobacteraceae bacterium | reverse complement strand
GTTCATAACGCGGCAGAACCGGTTCGCCGCTGCCGATCAGTCGATCACGGTTGCGCACCATTGCCGGAACATGCGTGATCTCGTAGCGACGCGGTTCGCGCTGTTTGATCGATCCGCCTAAAAGATGAAAGGCTTCAAGAAAAAAAGCACCTCTCTGCAAGTCTTCAAGTTTGGCCATAGTTAAATCGCTCCTTTAGGCGATTAAGTCTTATAAAGTGAACCATATACCATAGAGAATGATGGACATTTATAAATCTTTCTTAAAATCGAGGGGGCAATAGAATCAAATGAAAAAGGGCTGCGTTAACCTTTTTGAGGCTGAATCATAAGGCAAGATAAGGGCATAGTCAAATCATTTGGAAGATTGAAAATTCAATAGATACAAAAACTTAACCACATTAAAGATTCGTAAGATTCGAATCTTCAATCTGCAATCTTCAATCATCTGACATTGGATAAAACCGGATAATCCGGGTCCGGATAAAAAGGAGAATGGCCGAGGTATTTTGCCGCAACCCTGGCTTCCTTCCTCGTAGAACCAGGGATATCACATAAGGAAAGGCGTCACTCAGCAAAATTGTAATGAGCAGGGATGGGAAGCTTGATTTCAAAACCGACCTTTCCGGAACAACATCATTCTTTCCCCGGATCAATTTTTTGCTTGATATGGCCTTGGTATTCCGTAATCTCATTGCGCAGGATATTGAGGTCCGCGATGCGGTCTTCCAGAAGACGAAGGTGCGAATCCAAGATCTCGTGCAGACGTTGCAGTACCACGTCATTGGTCTTGTGAATCGACCAGATCGATTCCAGTTCATGCATTTCGGAAAGGGTAAGGCCCAGGATTTTAAGACGTTTGATGAATTTCAGGCGCCGGATATCTTCGTCCGTATAAATGCGATGGCCGCTCTCAATGCGTTTGACCGAGTTGAGCAAACCCAGCTCTTCGTAATAACGGATCGTGCGGGTGCTGGTTTCAACCTTCTTGGAAATCTCACCAATGGAATAAACCTGTTGACCATTGTTCGTCATTTTTTTATTTCCTTTTTGGAGTTTAACGATCTTTTTAACATATTTTCGGCAAAAATAACTTACAATTTTTTAGGCTTTCTACCTTACTAAAAGGTAATTTGACATTTAGGCGCTGATCGATTAATTTTAATTCAAACCTTGTCCAGGTTTATCCGAGTTTACCAAATAGATCGCAGTCCCTGTTGCCCTAAAAATACCTCAAAAAAGCCATGAACAGGGGCCTCCATGCCGAAATTTAATATAAAGGTTGTGTGACGTCCATGACTGACCATTCTGTCCCCTTAGTCGATTTAGCCGCCATAAAAGCGGCCCAAACGCTCCTGGCGGGGCGTTTGCATCGCACGCCGGTCATGGGATCTTCTTTTCTGAGTCAAGAATTGGGCTTGCAACTCTATTTCAAAATGGAGCTTTTTCAAAAAACCGGTTCTTTCAAACCCCGCGGGGTTCTGAATAAACTCCATCATCTCTCGTCTGAAAAAAAACAAAAGGGGGTTATCAGCCTCTCGGCCGGCAACCATGCCGCGGCCCTGGCTTGGGGCGCTGCCCAAGAAGGCCTTAAAGCCACCCTGATTATGCCGGCGCATGCTTCCCCGAACAAGGTTGCCGCTACCCGCGCTTATGGCGGCGAAGTCGTGCAAACCAATGAAGATTTACTGGCTACCTGCCTGCGCCTTCAAAAGGAACGCGATCTGACCCTGGTTCATCCCTTTGACGACCCCGAGATCATTGCCGGCCAGGGTACGGTTGGATTGGAGTTGATTGAAGATTTGCCCGACCTGGAAGCGGTCCTAGTCGGTATCGGCGGCGGCGGCTTGATTTCCGGCATAGCCGCGGCCCTGAAAGCCCTTAAACCGACCATCAAAGTAATCGGCGTGGAGCCGGAAGGCGCCGCTGCCATGAGCCAAAGCGTGGCCTTTGGCCGACCGGTGCATCTGGACCAGGTTCACACCATCGCCGACGGATTGGCCGCGCCCTTTGCCGGCACCCATACCTTGGCCCATGTTCAGAAATATGTGGACCAAATCGTGACCATATCCGATGCGCAAATTCCGCCGGCCCTGCGCTTGATCCTGGAACGTTGCAAAGTGCTGGCTGAACCGGCTGCGGCCGCGACCCTGGCCGCTTTACTGTCGGGCCGGATTACTTTAGCGCCCGGCACCCGGGTCGCTTGCGTATTGAGCGGTGGAAACATAGACGGCGAACGCCTGAAAAGCTTTCTTTAGAGGCAGGTTCCGCGTAAAAAAGGATTTCCCAGATGACGGTTTTCTTGAAACATAAAAGCCTATTGCTTCTCCTATTGTTTCTGCTCCCCGGCGGGCCGGCGCCGGCCGCCAATAAACTTTCGCTTCATAATCGTTATGCGGAAATCAAACCCAAGCTGACGGCCAACCGGATGGGTTTGCCGGTCTGGATCGAATCCACCGAACAGAACCGTTTTCTGCAAGGGGATGTGTACGGTCTGTTCGCGCATTCGTTTGCATCCGTCCGCGAACGCTTGAAAGAACCCGCGGCCTGGTGCGATATCTCTTTCCTGCATTTCAACACCAAAACCTGCCTTTATGCCAAAGAACAAGATCAGGTCCATCTGATCACGTATAGCGGCCGTAAATTTTACGAACCGCCTGAAAAGGCCTACACTTTGGATTACCGGTTCAAAGTGGTTGCCGATCAGCCCGATTTTCTGCAAGTCACGCTGACGGCCGACAAAGGCCCTTTGTCCACCAAAGATTATCAGGTCCGCATCACCGCCATTCCGGTCGAAGAGAACAAGACCTTTCTGCATTTCCGCTATGCTTATCGTTACGGGACCATGGCGGAATGGGCCCTGTCCGCTTATCTGGGCGCCGGCGGTTCCAATAAAATCGGTTTCAGCGTGGTGGCCGACGACTCCGTCGGCAACCCGGTCTTTGTCAAAGGTCTGCGCGGCCTGGTGGAACGCAATGCCGTGCGCTATTATCTGGCGGTTCAGGCTTATTTGGACACCCTTTCCGTTCCCGAACCGGAACGGTTGTCCCAACGCCTTTCACTCTGGTTCGATCTGACCGATCAATTCAAAGCCCAGCTTTTTGAAATGGATAAAAAAGAGTATATTCAAAATAAATTGCGCGAACATAATAATCAGTCGACGCTGCAAACAAAAGTGAATCAACCGCGGTTCAAATACGGCATGCCCATTCTTTTGGATGGCGGAGATTCAAATGAAAAGCATTGATTCCTTAAAGGGTTTGGATGAAAACGAACGGAAAAAATTTTCATTTTTTTACCGAAACTCATTTTAAGACTTCCCGGACCTTCAGAAAAAATGAAAGGCTTGCGACATGTTAAAAAATATGATTAAAAATTACCGCAAACCGCTCTGCATCGCCTGCTGGGGTTGCCTGTGGACCGGAGTCTTCGGCGCCCCTGAGAGCCGGGCTTATGTCTTGCCGCCGGAGCAGCTTGTTGAATTTATGGCCGTCAATTTCAATAGCTTTGACAATTTGATGATTAACCAGATCACCAAACAGGAAGCGGCCGCCGGTGATGAAATCGGAGAAGACCGCGTCTTTCGCGAAAAAGTCAGCATGCAGGCTTCCGGCAATTACCACCTTGAAATTCTCGAACAAACCGCGGAAAAACTGGAAGGGGCCGATCGCCTCTTTCGCCAATTTTTGTTGAACATCCCCAAGGAAAAGCAGTTGGCATTGCTGCTTAAACTCGGGATCGACCTGCAGCAGGTGGAGCACACCCGCTTGGATGGAGTCGTGGCCTATCGGATCGGCCGTGCGGACGGAAACAGCCCGCAACTCGTCATCGAGAAAAAAAGGTTCCTGCCGCTTTATTTGGTTTACCGCCAAACCGGAGACCCTCAGGCCCGGCTGGCGCGGGTGCGGTTCAGGGATTACCGGTCGGTTAAAGATAAATGGTATCCCTACGATATCACCTATACCCTTGAAGACCGGCTTACCGAACGGTATATGATCCAAGGATTGGAAAACAATGTTCCGCTCGACGCCGGTCTTTTTAAAACGCCGAAACCCGTCACCCCGCTTCAAACCGCGGCCCCCATAAAAAAATTGAGCCCTGAAGAAAAGGAAAAATTGAAAAAAATCATCGAAGCTTTCGAAAAAAAGTACGAGTAATGTTTTTTCGATCCTGAAAAATCCAGGATCAAAAAAACATGTCTCTCCTTTACTTCGACATTCAATATTCAGTGTTCGATATTCGATATTTGTGCTGCCAATTGAAACGAGCGCGGCAATTGTTGATACGTGAATTTTAAACGCCTAACCCCCTCCGCGAACGCGGATACAACGAATTCCGGACCTTCCCGGCGGTTAACACATTTGAACCCAAATCGATCCATTCTGAAAATTGCCGTGCCCCTTTCCGTGACGCAAACCTATTCTTATACGGTACCGCCCGGTCTGGACGCTTCGGCCCAAATCGGCTGCCGGGCGCAGGTCCCTTTTGGAAAGCGCAAAACGACCGGTTATATTCTCGAAAAAGGCGTTCAGG
>RPPU01000426.1 GCA_003819975.1 Desulfobacteraceae bacterium | reverse complement strand
GTTGTCCCATTGAATGTCCGATGTGCGATGCCGGTGGCGCCTATCACGGACGTTTGTCCGCCGAGGAGATCTGGTTTCAGATTGAATATATGATCCAACGACATTTTCCGGAAACATCGCTGTCGGTTGAAAAATTTAAAATTCAATTCGCGCGCATGGGCGAGCCGGCTTTAAACCCGGCGGTTCTGCAGGTATTGGAGGGTCTGTCCGGGCGTATTGCCTGCGCAAACATCATTCCATGCATTTCAACCATTGCACCCCGGGGACGGGACTCTTTTTTTGAACGAATGCAACAAATCAAAGAACGTTATTTTTCAGGCGGCCGGTTTCAATTGCAGTTTTCGATTCATGCCACGGATCCGGCCATACGGGACCGTTTGATTCCCGCCGCCAAGTGGAGCCTGGCCGAGATAGCCGAATACGGTCACCCATTCGTCAAGCCCGGCGATCGGAAGATCACGCTTAATTTTGCCCTGGCCGAACAAAATAATCTGAATCCGTATATATTAAGAGAGTACTTTGATCCGCAAAAATTTCTGATCAAGATCACCCCGGTCAATCCCACGATTAATGCCCGCAAAAACGGCATAGGGAACAGAGTTCACGATCCGGACCAAGCCGACCGCATCCCGGCCATTGCCGCGCTTAAGAAAGCCGGCTTTGAAGTCATCATAAGTATGGGTGAATCGGAAGAAAATAAGATCGGCAGTAATTGCGGCCAATATGTGCGGACTTATTCAGCGGGAAATAAAAACAAAGGTTCGACGGATGCATACCTGTATCCTTTACAGGAGGTCCAATAAAATATATGGAAGAGCATAACCATCTTATCGGTCTTGACGAACAGCAGCTCGCGATTATCGATGAATTTCGCAAGCGCCGCAATACTTCGGTCTTAACTATTCTGTTCACCGATATGAAAGGATTCACCACGCTCACCGAACAAAAAGGCGAAGTATATACCGGTCGGGTCATTGATCTGCATGACGCCTTGTTGACCCAGATTATCGAAGCCGAAGGCGCCGGGAAAGTGCTGCGCTATATCGGCGATTCGATTATGGCTATTTTTTCGGAACCCAGCACCGCCGTTGAAAGGGCTTTGCGAATTCAGTCGGAAATAGACAAGTTTAATCAAGAGTTTCCCCAGCTTGAAAACATCTCCGTGCGTATCGGCTTGGATATGGGTCAAATCACGGTCAAAAACGACATCCATCCCGATATTTTCGGCCGGCATGTCAACCGCGCTTCGCGGGTGGAAGGCTTGGCCGACGGCGGCCAGATTTTCACTACTTTTCCCGTATTCGACAGCGCCAAGGGTTGGCTGAAATCGCGGGAACATGATCATTTGATCTGGAAATGTCACGGCAAATACTTCTTAAAAGGTATTGATGCCCCCACGGAAATTTTTGAAATCCTGGACAGCCGGTCACGACAAGCGCGGCCGCCCCAGCATGCCCGGAAGAGGCGATCCTTGTTTTCGATTTACCTCAGTCTGGGATTTTTATTACTCGGCGCGGCCGCGGCCGTTCTTCTGCTCTACTTTAAGGATTCGAATGAAGTCTGGTTCGTGGATTGGTATCCGGAAAAAATCAAGATCGATCAAAAACAGGAACTGATTCTGGAGGGTAAGGCCCTGCCGGGTGCGCGCAAAGCATTGGTCAAAATGGATCCCGGCCGGCATCTGTTGCAGTTTGATGTCCATTTTCAGAAGAAATATTATATGGAAATCGAGATCAAACCCGGGAAAAACTACATTAAACCGGAATTTATCGAGAACTACCTGCCTTCCCTGTCACGTCGCTTGGACTATTCCAACGACAATCAGGCGCTGCAGGCGAAAGAGGACTTTTCTTACCGGCTTTACGATCGGAATAACCGGCGACTCGATCAACAAGTAAAAATCATGCTGGCCATCCGGGCTTCGGAAAACAAGCAAAATAAGGATTATCTGAATATACTTTATGAGTGGCAAATCGTCATTAACGGACGGATTGTCAGTCAAGGGCAATCGCAAGTATCCAATCAACGCTCCAATCCCGAACCCCAGAGAACGAATAAGGTTCTTTATGAAGACAAACAGCATTATTATTATTTGAAATGTTTTATGCATCGCGACTCGGCTGAGGCCGAAATCGGCGCGGTTTATATCGAATATAAAGAGTAAGGAAAGTTCCATGGTTCACAGTTCACCGTTCACGGTTGAACAGCAAAGAATGAACAATTCTATAATTAATCAGAAAATCCTCCTTAACCGTGAACCTTTTTTTGATCAGGTTTGCGGCAGACCAGTTGGGCCACAGCCCGATCCGGATTTTCCAGAATACCTTCAAAAGAGTGCAGGATTTCCCAGTCTGGGAACCATTTCGGCAGCTCGCCGGTTTTTAGTAAAAATTCAGGATTAAATGTCGGATGAAATTGAAGATGGTCCCACGTGAAGGTTTCATAAAATAAAAAGCCACCCTTGACGATGGCTTTTTTAATGGCCGGAATCAGAGGGCGAAAAAGATAACGGAAGATCAGAACCCCACCCAAAGTGTTTTCTTCCAATTGATTGAATCCCGGTTCTTCAAAATCGACTTGCCAGAATTTTGCGGTCATGTGATTTTTGAGGGCTTGTTCTTTAGCTTTAGCTAAAGTTTCTTCCGAGCGATCAGCCAGGATGACCGACCAGCCTTTTGAAGCCAAATAAATGCCGTTATGACCGTCGCCGCAAGCCAGATCGAGAATAGGAAGCTTGTTTTCTGATGACGGAAAAAGATCAAGGTATTTTAAAATAAGCGGATTGGGTCCGTAAGATGTATCATCATGGCGAGTCATTTTTTCATTCCTTTCCAGGAAATCACTGGGTCAACCATTTTTGTTTTTCATTGTAGGGGCAGGTTTTAAACCTGCCCTACGGATAGGTGAGCAATCTATTCTTTCTGGGGAGTAAACATTCGAATACTCAGTTTGACTCTCAAGTAAATCGATATAGGCTTCTTTTATCAAATCCTTTTCTTGGATTCTTAATTGAGTCATTAGATCGGCGGCTAGGGTCCGGCCTTCGTGGTCGCTTTGATCCGATTCCAGCACGACTTCCAATTCAACAAAAGTGCCGAGATCCTCAACCTGATCCAGATGAATGCGCGTAGGACCGATTGAATAGAGCAATCGTTGTTTGCGAACCACGCCCCGGATACCGTAAGCAGCGGTCAGCACCGCTTTCAGCGCCAGTGGGCTGGTTGTTCCGGTTATTAAATAATCTGAACGCTTCGGACCGGAAGAATCGGATCGTTGATAAAAGATGAGTTCAGCCTTATCCGGCACCAGGACTCTGAGTTTGAGCCTGCCATGGGGTGTGTTGAAGAATGTGTCTTCTTGGACCAGCAGGGTTACTGGAGTTTGGCTCAGTTTTTCAACAATTGCTTTAAACTCGGAAAAATTTTCAACCCTGGCTTTGATCTCAATGTTGGCGCCCATAAATCACCTGCAGGATTAATTATAACAGCTCAGGTAGATAGCCTATTCACCTTTTAAACTGTTATGCCCGGTTGCGCCCAGCACGTCAAGGGGTTCCTTGTTATTTTTTAAACGTAAAGTTTTTATCTTAACCCGTCCGGGTTAAGATAAAAACTAAAAGGGTTGCCTTTTTTTTTGCCTGCCATTATAATTTCAACTCTATAATGAAACATAAAGGAGTTCCATATGGGAATTTTCGACAAATTAAAAGCTGAATTTATCGATATTATCGAATGGCTCGATCCCAGCGGCGATACCATGGTTTACCGGTTCGAGCGCTATCAAAACGAGATCAAATACGGAGCCAAACTGGTGGTGCGTGAAACCCAATTGGCGGTGTTTGTGAATGAAGGCCAAATAGCCGACGTGTTCGGACCGGGAACCTACACTCTGACCACCCAAAACATGCCCATTTTGACCACTTTAAAAGGTTGGAAATACGGTTTTAACAGCCCTTTTAAAGCGGAAGTTTATTTCGTCAACACTAAAAACTATACCGATCTCAAATGGGGCACCAAAAATCCCATCATGATGCGCGATCCCGAATTCGGCCCGATACGTTTGCGGGCCTTCGGCAATTATGCCATGCGGGTCAAAGACCCGGTCCAGTTTATCCGCGAGATCACCGGCACCAACCCGCATTTCACTACCGACGGTATTATCGAGCAGCTCAAAAATATCATCATCACCCGTTTTTCCGATCTGTTGGCGGAAAGCAAGATCCCGGCCATTGATCTGGCCGCCCAATATGACGAGATGTCGGTAAAAATCCAAGCCAAGGTCAATGGTGAATTCAATGAATACGGTTTGGAGGTCTCCAAGCTGCTGATCGAGAATATTTCTTTTCCGCCGGAGGTAGAGCAAGCCATTGACAAACGCAACAGCATGGGCGTGATCGGCAATATGCAAAATTTCATGCAATACCAGGCCGCCACTTCCATGGAAACCGCGGCCAAAAATCCCTCCGGAACCGCCGGAGAAGGGATCGGACTCGGCATGGGCTTTGCCATGGCCAATCAGATGGCGCAACAAGC
>RPPU01000425.1 GCA_003819975.1 Desulfobacteraceae bacterium | reverse complement strand
TCCTTCTTCCGCTTCAATATCTTCTTGATCTTCTTCATTAGCCGCGGGCTCCGGAGTAGGGGCGCCGGCCGGATTCTGTTCGGCGCCGTCCCAGTAGGTGACTTCCGCGGGGGGTTCCATGCCGTCCAGGGTCAGGTCTTCGGTCCGGAGGGGTCGACTCAAGTCCGGGGAATGGTCGGGACAATCCACGTAGGCATGCTCTTGTAAAAAATAAAGCTCGAAGCGGTAAAAGCCGCCCGGATTTCTCTGCATCAAAGGAGCCAAGTCCAAGGCGTGTCGGATCCACTGGTTTTTTTGCGCGGCACTGAAATTCAAAGGAATGACCCGCTTGACGATATTGCTGCCCACGCGATGTAACTCTTCCTGCCCATTCAGGTTGTTGACCTGAAAGAATTGGGGCACATTATTGACATGAACTTGGGTTATTTTTACTACAATCGCACGTAGGTTGACGGTTTCGATGGGGAGGATTTGACCGCGAGTGGTGGGGAGAAGGGTACGATCGCCGATAAAACGCACGGCTGGTTTCATTTCTTCAAAGGACAAAGTAAAGGATTGGGCCTTGGTTAAACGCGCGCCCAGAACATTACGAACCCCGGCTTTGATGTTGATTTCCAGGGTGGATTGGGTCCAGCCGGAAGTGCGATAAATCTGCACGACGCTGCCCAGCAGTTTATAGCGCAGGGTATCGGCATCGGCGTCGGCGATCCGGATCAGGCCGCGCAGGTCCTGACTCTTATCCAGGGGATCGCTGAAGTATACTTCCAGGTAGGTCTCCTGAGCCTGAACCGGCCGGGCCTGGAGCACGGTAAAAGGACCGAGGGCCGGGATTTCCAGGATTTTAGAGCCTTTTTGATCGGATTGCAGCATAGATCCGTCCCATTGCAGGGTCAGCCGTGAGGCGGTCTCTGCTTTGAGAATTCCTTTGAACGTGAAATCGTGTTCTTTCAGGTCGGCCGAATGGGTCCATTGAATTTCCAGAGGCTTGTCGCCTTGGCGGGCTTTGATGAATGAGGCGATCTCATTATCCAGGGCCGTGTCGCTCGTGCGGATATGGCCGTCCAATTGCAAGCGTTTCAGGTCTTGCGATCCTTCGGAGCGCAACCCGTTTATGGTGAGTTCGATTTTCTGCTTGACGACATTGAATTGAAAATCAAAAGATTTGATCTTGGTCGAAGTTAGTGCTTTTTCAAGGTCCAAGGTCGCCTGATAAGCCAGTCCCGAGGGGAGCCGGTTGCGGGGTTGAAAACTCAGGGTGCGGGTGTCGGTCCAGGTCGCGGTGCCGTCGATGGCCGGTTTGAAAGAAAAAGGCGATTTGGACAAGGGCACGTTGATCTGTTGCGGGGCGGCCTGTTCATGGACAAAAACCACGCGGATTTTGCTGTCGCGGGAGATATCTCCGGAGGTGTAGGCCGTAAGCAGGGCGCGCAACTCGGTGGGTGTTTGGGCTGCGGAAGAAAAAGCCGAGGTCAGAAACAGAAAACAGAAGCAAGACATTAACGCGATCATCCCGGGGTGTTTTTTCAGCATCAGATCTCCTTTTTCAGATGTTTTTGACCCTGAAAAGCATAGGGTTAAAAAAACCTCCATTCCGGCAAAGAGTTGCCGGATAAAATAATTGGGTAAAGGGTTTATGAATTTTTCATTATCGACCATCGCTATCGGTACAGGATATCTCAAAAATCAAAAAAGATTCATGAGGTTCCGAGATATCCTCTAAACAGCTGTTTCAAAACCACTCCGGATAATGTTCCTTGTCGAAATGCTCGGTAATGCATTGAACGACCTCTTGGTTGTTTTTCCATTTTTTAAGGGCAAAAAAGAGCGCCAAACGCAATGAATCGTTTTTACGAAATTCTTCGTCTTTTAACAAATAGACGAGAATCCATTTGGCATTGTTTTTGTCGTAGGGCTCCAGCCACTCGATAATGGAAAGTCGGACATCCGGGTCCTCGTCGTAAGCATAAAGGGCTAAAAGCTTTAAAATAAAAATATCGGATGAATGCGCGGCCAGGGCTTTCAGTTCCGAGAGGTCGACATGGCGATCGGCTGCTTTCAAAACCTGGAGCCCGGATTTAAGGCGTGCGTCATTACAGCGGTCATGAATCAGGTCCAGTGTTTGCAGGCGCAGATCGGGATCCTCATATTGGGCCACGGCCAGGATGGCTTCAAATTGCAGTTTTTCCGACCCGTTAAAAGCAGCAGCCGACAAAGCCGGAAAAGCGCCGACTTGTTTTTGTTTCCCCAAAACCGCCAGGATGCGGCTCTTTTCCGATTCGGCGACCTTGGGATCTTGCAGATCGGTTATGAATTTGGTTGTTTCCGCTGAAGGCGTGGTTGCAGGCGCGGAAACGCCGGAAACCGGAACGTTGCTGATTGCCGGGAGTAAAGGTTCGGCATTCGGGGCGGACGAGTTTTGGGCAGATTTTTTATAGTCCAAATAAAGATAAAGCCCCGCGGGAATGAGCAAAACAAGGCAAAGAGCAATAATAAG
The DNA here is from genome assembly GCA_003819975.1 of Desulfobacteraceae bacterium. Next base: position 2,046 of record RPPU01000425.1, on the reverse strand, counting down.
ATAGAAACGTTTTTTCATGTGCAGCGGTCCCCCCTGATGCGGAAACGAGTTAAAAAAGGCGAAAACTTTTATGGCGGCTCAAGCAGGATTCGCCTGCCCGGGTCATAACTTTGTTTTGATACGAATGATTATATTCAAAATGCAAGAGTTGATTTTAATTTTTTGAGTATAAAAAAGGTTATATGGAATGGCAAGCGAAAAAAAGGGCACGAAGAAAGAAGCTTTCTTCGTGCCCTTTTTGTTATTTAAATTGAACCCATGCTATTTCAGGTTGTTGTTTTTATTTTTGGCAGCCGCAGCCGCACCCGGGTTGCGGTTCGCATTGGGCCGGCGGTTGGGGTTGCGGTGCGGGTTGAGTTTTTTCATTTCCGCGGCTGTCATTGCAGGGTTCATCGGGTGCATGCGCGCGATGCTGCTCGGCGCTGGGAGCGGAGAGGCAAGGTTCCAATTTTTCAATCACTTTTATTTTCTTGGCAACAACCTTTTTTGGTTTGCCTTTGGCTTTAACCTGGACGGTTTTGGCTTTTGCTTTAATGACTTTAGGTTTGGCTTTAAGCTTGACGGATTTAGGCTTGATTTTGGGTTTGGCTTTTGGTTTTGCTTTGATCTTTGCTTTGGTCTTGGTTTTTGTCTGCTTTTTAGTCGCCATTTTTTCCTCCTTTAAAGGAAACGGCCCGGCTTTCAGGAAGCCGAGGGTTTTGAAAATTTACCGGTAATGATGGCGCCGGTTAAGCCGCTTATCACCAGAAGCCAGGGGATAACGGCAATCCAGTTGTGGAAAAGAGCCCATAAAGCGCCGGCGCCGACAAAGGCAGGCACGATCATCACGATGGCAATTCCGATTTTTCTCGGCAGATCCATAAGACACCTCATTTTTTTCAAGACTGTGGGGCGACCGGCTCCGTAGAGACGATTTTATATCTCTAGGCTATTTGCCTACAGATATCCAACAATATAACATAAAATCAAAAAAATAATCAGCCAAAAAAACATACCTGTTTTTTAACCAAGAACGCTAAATTCAAGATTCAAGATTTAAAAAGCACTGATTCACATTTTTCTATCCTTACGGTTTAAAGTTTTGAGCTTGTAAGCTTCCATTTTACAAATCTGATAATCTTATGAATCTTATACTGGGTGTTCTTAAATTTGCAGGAATACTCTTTTGTACCAGGGGTATTTTTTGCGGATGATTTCATGGAGTTCGGGCATTTTGGCCTTGGTAATCTGGATGCCGGCTTCGATCAGCTCTTCGGCGCGGCTGAAATGGGACCATTGGATGTCTTTGGTATCGGGGCAAATGGCCAAATCGGCTTTATTGACCATAAGGTGAGCCAGATTGCGGGAGGTGATCAGGTTAACCCGGGTCATAATCTCGATAATGTTGAGTTCTTTGATCGGGGCAAAATGGTGCAGATTGATTTCCACGCCAATCGTGAGTTCAGCGCCCATTTCCGTTAGAAACTGCACTGGCACCGGGCAGCTGACCGCCCCGTCGGTGAGCAGGTCGTCGGATACGCTGGTGGGTGAAAAAAAACCGGGGATCGAAGAACTGGCGGTCAAGGCGTCAATGATATTGCCGGTCCGGAAAAGAATGTCCTGGCCCGATTGCAGGCTGGTGGAGACAATGCCCAAGGGGATTTGGGTATCTTCGATATTGCCGGGTTTTATGAATTTGGCCAGAATTTCGCGCAAGCGAACCTCTTTTAAAATGGCCGGTTTGTTCATGGCCAGGTTGATGACGATCCGCTTTTTGATTTTTTGCAAGGCTTGCTGAAAAAACTCGCCTTCCCGGGCGCTCTCCTTTTTCAGGTGGTTGAGGCCCAGCTGCTGGTAGAAATCTGCATTCAGGTTTTCACGGAATTTTTCGATGATCTCATCGGCCTTTGGGTTTTGGGAATAGAGGGCGCCGATCACGGCGCCCATGGAGGTTCCGGTGATGCAATGGATCGGGATGCCCTCTTCTTCCAAAACCTTGAGCACGCCGATATGAGCCAAACCCCGGGCGCCGCCGCCGCCCAAAGCTATGCCGATTTTTGGAACCAT
>RPPU01000424.1 GCA_003819975.1 Desulfobacteraceae bacterium | reverse complement strand
TTCCCAGGCCGCGGTGCTTAAGTACTTTGGCGCGCAGGCCAACAAGTTTCTCTCCTATTCCGTGGCTTCGGTCTCGGGAACGGTTTTGGCGGTCTGCTCCTGTACGGTCCTGCCCCTTTTTGCCGGTATCTATATGCGCGGTGGCGGAATCGGTCCGGCCACGGCTTTTCTTTATTCCGGCCCGGCCATCAATGTGCTCGCGATCGTGCTGACGGCCCGCATCCTGGGTTGGCAATTGGGCCTGGCCCGGGCCGTGGGCGCCGTGCTCTTTTCCGTGATCGTGGGATTATTGATGGCCTTTTTTTTCAGAAAGGACGATGCCGCGCGCACAGAGGGGCAAATCTATCTGCCGGATGAAGAGAAAAAGACGCGGACATTGTTACAGGACGCGCTTTTCATGCTGACCCTGGTTCTGATCCTGATTTTTGCCGCCTTTGCCAAACCGGCCGCGGGTGAAACCGGCTTATGGCCGGCGGTCTTCGCGGTTAAATGGTATCTCACCGCTATCCTGCTCGTGATATTGGCGTTCATGCTTAAAAAATGGTTTCAAAAGGATGAAAGAGTCAACTGGGTCCAGTCCAGTTGGGGCTTTATGAAGCAGATCTTTCCCTTGCTGGCCGCGGGCGTGCTGGCGGCCGGGTTTCTGCTCGGACGGCCGGGTTATGCCGCCCTGATCCCGGAACATTATATCGCGGGTTTGGTGGGCGGCAATTCGTTCTGGGCCAATTTATTTGCGGCGCTGGCCGGCGCGCTAATGTATTTCGCAACGTTGACCGAGGTTCCGATTCTTCAAGGCTTGCTGGGCGCGGGCATGGGTAAAGGACCAGCCCTGGCTCTGCTCTTGGCCGGCCCGGCGTTTTCGTTGCCGAACATGATCGTACTCGGAGGCATCATGGGCGTTAAGAAGACCGCGGTTTTTTGCCTGACCATTGTGGCGCTTTCCACTTTGGCAGGGTATTTTTACGGATGGATGGTGGGGTAGCTTTTGTTAAAAAATAAAATTATTAACGGAGAAAGGAGAACATTATGATTTACGTAATTTATCTCGTAACTGGTTTTTTGGCCGGTATTGTCGGAGGACTGTTGGGCACGGGTGGCTGCGCCCTAATCATGCCGGTAATTCGTTTTGGTTTTCATTTTGACCCGGCCATAGCCGTCGGCACAACTTTAACCGCGGTTGTTTTTACCGCCGCTTCAGGCGCTTATCAACACCTTAAAATGAAAAATGTTGATAAAGAAACCGCGTTACTCACCGGCTATAGCGGTATTTTAGGAGTGATTATCGGTTCAATCGTTTTCGGCTACATTAAAAATTACGGCGATGTGATCGACCTGATTATCGGCATTGCTTTCATTATTGTCTCTGTTCGCATGCTTTACGAAGGTTTGTTTTTGAAAGGTCAGGCCGCCGCACCCTCGTCGGAAATACCCGGAAAACCGCTGTCAAAAACCGTCTTGGGTTCAGTTATCGGCACCTTGACCGGCATCATCGGACTGGGCGGCGGCTACGCCTTGGTGCCTTCTTATATTTATTTTTTGAAATCACCGGTCAAATTGGCGATCGGCACTTCAATGGCTGCCTTTGTCTGGATGGCCTTAGTCGGGGCATTCTTCAAGTTTTTCCAGGGCGTCGTTAATATTCCGGTGGCTATCACCTTAGGAGTCGGCGCTCTTATCGGAGCGATTTATGGCGCAAAATTAGTCGCAAAATTCAAGCCCAATGTTTTAAAGGCGTTGTTCGGTATTTTGTTTTTGTATGTTTCGCTCAAATACATTTTGATTTATTTTGGAGTTCATATCTGAACTTTGCCTAAACTTTAGAAAAAGTTTTCTAATGACAAAAATGAGAAAAAATCAAAGAAACCGTTAAAAGCAATTCGGGTAAAACACATGTTTCAATCCATTTTTAAAAAATCGTTCATTTTGGTTTTTTTGTGCGTTTGTTTTTCAGCCGCTTTCGCGCAAACCGCGCCGCAGAAAATTGCGACTGTTGAAGAGGTCTATCCGGGGCTTGCCACGGGCATTCTGAAAACAGCCTTGCCGGTTTCTTTGAAAAAGGGGTTGATCTTGAGCGCCGAAGGCATTGAAGTGGAGGAATCCTTTCTCGAAAAGTCGGTTGCCGAGGCCGATCCCGGTCTTCGGGAAGAACTGAAAAAAAACCTGTTTTTTCTTCTGGAACAAAAAAGCGCGGAGCTGCTTTTGCTCCGAGAAGCCAAAAGACGGACTCCCGATAAGAAAGCAACCGATGAAGAAGTAATCCAGTCTTATTTGCGGGATAAATTTGCGTTACTCAAGGCTTCGGATGAAGAAATCCGTGTTTTTTATGAAGAAAATAAGGATTCCATGTCCGGAATGCCTTTGGAGACGGTTAAAGAGACCATCCGGGATTATTTGATCCAACAAAAAAAACAGGAACTGGTCGTAAATCATATTGAAGAATTGGGTCGGGCCAAGCCGATTCGTTTGAACACCGATTGGGTCAAGAAGCAAAGCGTCCTTGCTTTGGACAATCCGGTGGACAAAGCGCGCAGTTCCGGTAAAATCATCATGATTGAATTCGGAGCGACCGGTTGCCGGCCGTGCGATATGATGCAGCCCATTTTGGAAAGCTTACGCAAAAAACACCCGCAAAACCTGCATGTTTTATTTATCAATGTGCGGGAACAACGGATTCTGGGCGCCCGCTACGGCATCCGCTCCATTCCAGCCCAGGTCTTTTACGATAAAAAAGGTCAAGAAGTATTCAGACATATCGGGTTTTATCCGGAAAAAGAAATCGATAAAAAGCTTTCGGAAATGGGACTTTGATTCATGAAAAATAAGATTGCCATAGCAGGCGTGGCCCTGATCGTTTTGATCGTCGCAGCGCTGTTTTTATGGCCGCGGTTTTCAAGCAAACCGTCCGTCGAACAACCGGTCCCGGCGTCAGTTCCAAAAGAAATCCCGGTACCGGGCATGGTCACCATGCTGGATCTGGGTGCGACCGAGTGCATCCCTTGTAAGCTGATGCTGCCGATCATGCAGAAGATGGAAAAGAAATATGAAGGCAAGGCCGCGGTTGTTTTCATCGATGTCTGGAAAGATCGTTCGCCCGGAGTAAAATTTAAAATCCGGACGATTCCAACGCAGATTTTTTTCGACCGGGAAGGGCGGGAAGTTTTTCGGCACGAGGGTTTTCTTGGCGAAGCGGCCATTGTGGAGCAATTCAAGAAATTGGGGGTGGAATAAGAAAAAGTTCCGAGTTCACGGTTCGAAGAAAAGGATGAAGGCGGAAGGATGAGGGATGAATAAAAGATAAAAAAGTTCCGAGTTCACCGTTCACAGTTCAAGAATTCAGGGGAAATAAGTTATTCCCAAAAAATGCATGGAAGCAGGAGGAACAAAATAATGAGTTCGGCAAATCGTTTCAGATTTACGGCCTTGACGGTTATCGGTTTTTTAGGACTATTCGGTAATCCGGTTTTGATTTATGCCGCGCCGAAAATGGCTGTGTCGGAGCAGTCTTTTGATTTTAAGGAGGCCATCGAAGGCCAAACCTTGGTGCATGAATTCATGATTCAAAACAAAGGCGATCAACCGCTTGAAATCGGTAAAGTCGAAACCGGCTGAGGTTGTTCGGCGGCCTATTTTGACAGGTCCATTCTCCCCGGCGGGGAGGGCAAAGTAAAAATCGAGGTTTATACGACGGGCTATGAAGGATATATCGAGAAGACCGCCAAAGTCCATTCCAATGATCCGGCCTGGAACATAGTGGTGCTGACGATCAAGGCCCAAATCAAACCGGCCCTCAGTGTGTCCCCAAGACATTTGCGGTTAGCGGCTAAAAAGGGCGAGGCTGTAAAAGGCGAAGTGGAAATCAAAGCCAACATGGATAAGCCCTTGATTCTGAAGCCGGGCTCCTTTAATCTTGGGGAACGCATGCGGTACACCATTAAAGAGGTCGAGAAGGGTAAAAGATTTATCGTGCAATTTAAAAGAGATCAAGGGCTGACCGAGCCGTTGAACGGTTATCTGAAAATAGAGACCAACTACCCGGAAAAATCGGAGATTACTCTTTTTGTCGGTTGTGAAATCATTGAATCGCCCTGATGAATAACGGAATTTCACATTTTCAAGGAATAAAAAGGTTTATATGCTCGATTCGTTTTTTCTGACCGTTAATCAATGGATGACCGGCGGTACGGTCGTTGCCGCTTTAGGCTGTTTTTTATGGGGCATGATCAGCGTGGTCTTCAGCCCCTGTCATCTGGCTTCCATTCCCTTGATCGTGGCCTATGTGGCGGGCCAGAACCAAATTCTGAAACCCAGGCAAGCGGCTCATTATGCCGTGGCTTTTACGGCAGGGCTTTTCATCACCATCGCCCTGGTCGGCGTCGTATGCGCGCTTTTGGGGCGCATGCTCGGCGATATCGGCAACTACTGGCAAATTCCGGTGGGGCTTGTGCTGATCTGGGTCGCCTTGGGCATGTTCGGAGTCGAGAAATGCTCCCTGTCGGGCAGCCTGCTGCAAAAACTGCGGGTCAACGGCCTTTCCGGCGCGCTGATCCTGGGCCTGGCCTACGGCG
>RPPU01000423.1 GCA_003819975.1 Desulfobacteraceae bacterium | reverse complement strand
TACAGTTACTGCCCGGAACATCCACTACTTTCCTATATAGGGAAGAGGTTGTCGAAAATGAAAATTGAAAAATTTTCTAAGTCCGAAAAATTGAAAAATTTTTCTAAGTCCCGACGACGGATAGTGAAGCTATAGGCGGCACTGGGACGAGCAAAGACGGCTAAAAATGGCGAGAAAGAGCGAAAGAAAAAAGTTGGAAAAAATTTCTAAGTCCTAAAATTTCCAAGACCGGTTTTTGGTGGTGACCAGTCGGCGGGTGTGATGGTAAGCCCCGCCTGAGCTCTGGTGAAAGCCCGGCAAAATTTCGGAAATCAACTTTTTCGTACAGTTACTGCCCGGAACATCCACTACTTTCCTATATAGGGAAGAGGTTGTCGAGAAAGAAAAAGTTGAAAAATTTTCTAAGTCCGAAAATTTCCAAGACCGGTTTTTGGTGGTGACCGGGCGGCAGTTGAGCGGGCGGCCCGGCCTGAGCTCAGGTGAAAGTCCGGCAAAAATTCGGAAATCGACTTTTTCGTACAGTTACTGCCCGGAACATCCACTACTTTCCTATATAGGGAAGAGGTTGTCGAGAAAGAAAAATTGAAAAATTTTTCTAAGTCCCGACGACGTGGTAGTGACGTGGTTGGCGGGACTTGGACGTAAAAAGGCCGATGAAAAAAATGGAAATGGAAATGAAAATTTCTCGATTTCCGACGACGGTGTTTGGCAACGACTCTCTCGCCCGGCCACTGGTCGGCGCGAGAGAGAAGTGAGCGAGACCCGTCGATTCGAAAAGAGAAGCCGTCACACCGTCGAGGCGTGGCGGCTCTCAAGTGGGTTGGTCGGGCGTGTCGTGATGACTCGCGACCGTAAAAAATTCCCACTCAAATTCTCCCATTTCCGACGACGGTGTTTGGCAACGACTCTCTCGTCCGGCCCCTGGTCGGCGCGAGAGAGGAGGCAGCGAGACCCGTCGATTCGAAAAAAAGCCGTCACACCGTCGAGGCGTGGCGGCTCTCAAATGGGTTGGTCGGGCGTGTCGTGATGACTTGCGACCGTAAAAAATTCCCACTCGTCGAAAATTTTCTAAGTCCCAACTTTGAAAACGACGGTTCCTGAAAGTCGGCTGGCGGTTGGATGGGGCAATGTCCCCGTCCAATCGCTAAAAATGAGCCGGAAAACGGAGACATTATGCGGCGGAACATTAGTGGTTTTCCTTAGTATAGAAGAGGTCTCGATTCCTAAACTCGGAAAAATTTTCAGAGTCCCAAAAATTTTCGAAGTGTCGAATAGTTTGGTTTCTCGAATTGAAAATTTTTTTCAAATTTGCGACATTACGACAAGCAGCGATTGTAAAGCCCGGTCCAAATTTTTCAAACGAGTCTTACTTCTTGTTAGTCCGCCTGGCCGATACCAAAGAATGGCCGACCGTCGACTATCGGGCGAATAGACGGGTGAAAGAAATAAAGTCGAAGCCGGTGGTTGGATAGATATCGAAGGGAAGGCGAAAGAGGCGAAAAGGAAAGCGCGAAATTTCTTTAGTAGCTTCGACGCAAAAACTTTGGTATCGACGGGGAGCTTTGGGAAATGGAACGAAGACGCAGAATGGGAAGTTGTCCGATTCGGCGTTAGTTGTAGTTTCATTTCCTCCGTAGCAAAGCTTCTTTCCGCCCGCCACTTCACATGATTTTAGTTTCGATTCCGTTCGATCGCGCTTGCACTGTCTTTGTTTTTTTTTTCACTGCTTGGATCGCGGCTTTGCTCTAACCAGTTTAGCCCCATGCGATCAAAAAGTCTTAAAAAAAACCGTTGAACGGAGACGAACTCGATGAGCTGTCGGTGTGTGAAATATCATTCCTTCGGTAAAACCGTTTTCGAAATTTCCGATGGTCGGTATGTGTAAAAATATATCCGAACCGCGATGTGGACGGGAATTCAAACGCCCGCTTCACCGATTGGTGCGACAGCTGAGAAGCTCGTCACTCGATCCAACGACTCTTGGTCGAAAAGTTCAGAAGAGGTGCGCGCGTCAAACATTTTTTTGGTTTCGGACGTTTCGTTTCTTCGGCACGTGTGGTTTGTCTGTGGCCGTCTGTGAGAGAAATCGGACGCTTGTTCTTTGTTATTTTACCGTAACAAGACAAGACGGGAAAGATTCTTTCTTCCAAACTTACGGCATCATAACCATCAGCGTTTACCGTCAGCGACGATACGGAAGAGAAAAGAAAATGGTGCGCGTCTTTTCACTTTTTGACACCGTATCAAAAAAAATTACCGTTCAGGCGGAAATGTGTGTGTGTGTGTGAGCCGAGAGATAAAAATAAAAAAGCCACCAAAGAACGCTTTTAAATTATTTCGTGCGGCGTGCGCATATTTCATTTTGCCGTTTGACGGAAGCTCGTTGTGTGGAACACAGAAGTGGAGATGGACGGAGTTGAAGGGGGGCGAAGACGGCCCGGTCGGACAAAGTCAAGAGATTGAAATATACGAGAGAATTGGGTGGAAGTGATGGCAAATCTATAAAATTCAAAAATCGGATGAGATGCGAGGACCGCAAAATGTGGCGTCGACTCTGACTCTCTTTTACTACGAACTTCCCTTCGACGGAAGATATCGAGAGCTGAGCTGAGCGCCCGCTGAGTATGGCCGGCGTAATTACAAACGAGTTACGGTTGGAGCTATATCGATTGTACGTATCCCGAACGTTCATCGAACAAGCCAGATCAACTCGGCGCCCGGTAAGATGTACGCTCAGTTATGGCCATGACACACGAAGGGAGAATTCAAACGGCTGTGAGTGTACGGCCCGCCCGGAGTTGTGTGTAGGCAGTGACCTCTCAAGAAAAAAACGTAAAAATTTTTTTTTTGACAGTCACCGGTCTGCGACAAGTAATCAGTACGAAACTTGGGTGCAATGCAAAAAACATTTTGAGAATCCTTGCTTGACAACAACGAATCTAACACGATAAAAAAACGATCCCCATCGGTGTACCGCTTGCTTTTCTCGCGCTTCGGCGCAGAATCGCTTATTCAGCTGCCCTTGGAATATGTTCGTTTCGTGCATACTTGATCTCGGTCATTCTTCGGTGAACTCTTAAAGAATTGCGCACTTTTATAGGGGTAGTCTGGTTGCTTGTCTCGACTTGAAATGATTTGTTTTTTCCGCCCATGACTTTCTATACGATGCCTCTATGCTGGCCTCTGACCGCGGTTGTTCCGAGTTTTCTCTTTCTCTTCGAAAGTCTTTGCGGAAAATTCTGCCTCGTGTGACCGTTGAGCGGTGAGGTGTGTGTGTGTGCGTGCGTCGTGCGGGGTGATGCGAGAGTGTGCCTCGGCGGTGGAAAAATAAAAATAAAACTCTGAGCCCACAAAAATTTAAAAGATGTATGCTTGTCAGCTTAGTAAAGCAGGCTTGACTTATGAGCATACAGCACGCCACATATGACCGTCGAAAACCGTAATACGGGAAAAAAGTTGATGAATATATCAAGACCGGTCGAATGAATCCGATTCACTTTGGGCTCATAGACCGTTGAATGGTCTTTGACTTTGGAAATTGAAATGAAAAAAATCCAACAAACGGATCGGATCGGTGTTTCTCTTCACTGGGACTCGCTGTGACACGCCAGGCGTTGCGATCAAAAATTTTAGTTTCCGAAGAAAAAGAAAAAAAACGTGTTGATTTGGTGTGTGTTTGGTGATGCGTGGGCGAAATAAAAACCCGCAACTTGCCGGATGCATATCAAACAAACATACACGAAATACCTGGTTGATCCTGCCAGTAGCATATGCTTGTCTCAAAGATTAAGCCATGCATGTCTAAGTACAAGCCGCTAGACGGCGAAACCGCGAATGGCTCAATAAATCAGTTATGGTTCCTTAGATCCACTCCATCCTACTTGGATAACTGTGGTAATTCTAGAGCTAATACATGCACTCGAGCCTCGACTGCGGGCTTTCGGGCTCGCAGAAGAGGTGCTTTTATTAGATCAAAACCAGTCGGGGCCGGGCTTTCGGGCTCGCGCACCGTACCAATTTTGGTGACTCTGGATAACTTCACGCCGATCGCACGGCCTTCGCGCCGGCGACGTATCTTTCAAATGTCTGCCTTATCAACTGTCGATGGTAGGTTACGCGCCTACCATGGTTGCAACGGGTAACGGGGAATCGGGGTTCGATTCCGGAGAGGGAGCCTGAGAAACGGCTACCACATCCAAGGAAGGCAGCAGGCGCGCAAATTACCCACTCCCGGCACGGGGAGGTAGTGACGAAAAATAACGATACGGGACTCTTCCGAGGCCCCGTGATTGGAATGAGTACACTTTAAATCCTTTAACGAGGAACCATTGGAGGGCAAGTCTGGTGCCAGCAGCCGCGGTAACTCCAGCTCCAATAGCGTATATTAAAGTTGTTGCGGTTAAAAAGCTCGTAGTCGGATGTCTGTCTTCGGCCGGGCGGCGCCGCTCTGAATCAAGGGTGTTGCGTTTCACGCTCTGGGAGCCCGGGTGTCAAAGCCCGACTCTCTTCACGGTCGGACAACATCGCCGGAGTGGTGGTCGGTGCGTCGTTGTTGTATCTGCGGCCAGAGTTGGAAAG
>RPPU01000422.1 GCA_003819975.1 Desulfobacteraceae bacterium | reverse complement strand
GAATGCGCGTTTCATGCCAGCCGCCCGTGACATTGAAAAGATCGATTCCGGCTTTTTCCAATTGCGCGGCAAAGACCCGGGCCTCCCGGTTGGTATTGCCGCCGGCCATGAAATCATTGCCGGCCAAGCGCATAATGATCGGATAATCCCGGCCCACGGCCGCACGCACTTTTTCCACGACCTCTAGGCCGAAACGCATGCGGTTTTCCATGGATCCGCCGTAAGAGTCGTCACGCCGGTTGGTCAGGGGCGAAAAGAATTGACTGATCAGGTAACCGGCGCTGCCCAGGATCTCGATCGCATCAAAACCGGCTTTTTGAGCGCGCAGCGCTGCTTGGCAAAAAGCATCCTGAACACCGGGGATTTCCGACGCTTCAAGGGCCCGCGGGGTTTCACCGGTTAGTTTGGAACGCACCGCTGAAGCAGAAAAAGGTTTTTTACCTCCGATCAGGGCGGAATGCGCATAGCGGCCGGCCTGGTAAAGTTGAGCCGCGATTTTAGCCCCTTCCGCTTTGACCGCGTTCGTCAAACGCGTCAAACCCGGAACAAAACGGTCGTCTCCGATGCCGATCATGTTCAGCATGCTGCTGTATTCGTCGATCGGACAGCCCCCCACCATAATCAAACCCACGCCGCCCCGCGCCCGGAGGCGGTAAAATTCGATCAGACGCTCGGTTACCTCTCCTTGGGGCGTGTAACCCAAATGCATAGCCGTCATAACCATGCGGTTTTTCAGCATCAAACGATTGATCTGAATGCTTGAAAACAGATTGGGGAAACCGTTCATAGCAGCTCCTGTTTTTCACAACCGACTGAAAGGATCTCATGCTCCGATTATCTTGATAAAAGCCCTGCGCGCAGGGGTGTGTAACCATAGTTCTTTGCGATATGTTTTCAAAGCCGGCTCCTGCTGATTTTATGTCATTATCATAGAAAAAAATGCGGCCGATTGCAACGTTGGAAACGCAGCTCCCGATTTTTCACCGGATCATGATCCCGGATTGCGATCAGACCCGGAATGGTTACCTTTGGACAAACGGCCGGAAATTTGTTATGAAAGGCCATTTTAAAAATAACCGAAGGAAAGAATGGCATGATGACCCTTGAAACCACCCTAAAAACCGACCCACGGACCATTAATTACTTACGTCTCTCGATCACCGACCGCTGTAATTTGCGCTGCATCTATTGCATGCCTGAAGAGGGCCTTGATTTCTTGCCCCACAGCAAAATCCTCTCTTATGAAGAAATGCTTTACATTGTCAAAATAACCGTCCGGGCCGGTATCCGCAAGATCCGCTTGACCGGTGGTGAGCCTTTGGTTCGCAAAGATTTTATTCCTTTTCTTGAAAAATTATCGAAAGTGGAGGGATTGGAAGAGATCACGCTTACCACCAACGGTATTTTGCTGAAAGAAAACGCACTTCTTTTAAAGCAATACGGCGTTCGCCGTCTGAATATCAGCCTGGATTCCTTAAAAGCCGACAAATTTATGCAGATCACGGGCCGTGACTATTTTCATCAAGTGTGGGAAGGCATTCAGACAGTAGAACAACTGGGCTTTTACCCGATTAAAATCAATGTTGTGGCCATGAAAGGCATTAATGACGATGAAATCCTGGATTTCGCCCGCCTGACCCTCCATTATCCCTATCATATCCGCTTTATTGAGTACATGCCCATAGGCCAGCAGAATCATTGGACCGCGGATCGTTTTCTGTCTATCGCCGAAATACAACAAAGGATCATGACTCTGGGGTTGCTTCATCCCCTGCAGCGAAACAGTCTCGACGGACCAGCGGCCAGGTTCATTCTGGAAGGGGCTAAAGGAGAATTAGGCTTTATCGGGGCCTTAAGCGACCATTTTTGCGACCGGTGTAACCGTTTACGCCTGACAGCAGACGGTCATTTACGGGGTTGCCTGCTTGCCGACCATGAATTCGACCTGAAAACTCCCTTAAGGCAAGGCCTAGCAGAGGATCAGCTGCTGGAATTGATCCAGGAGGCGATCAGGAGCAAACCCCGCCGGCACGGACTGATTAAATCCGCGCCCCGCAAGTGCGTGCGTAGCATGTCTACTATCGGCGGATGACTTCAAAAGACCGGTTTTCAGGGCAAACAAGCCTTTCAAGTACAGCTTTCAGGACAAAAAATGCTTCAAAACGGTAAAATTCTCGCAAAAAACAGAAAAAAAGCAGTAATTATGCTTGACTTTGGCATAAAAGATGTAGTATTTTAAGTCATCAAAAATTCCAAGGAGGTATTTTAAATGAAAGCGAAAGCGAAGAAGAAAGTTGTTAAGAAAGCAACACCCAAGAAGAAACCAGTAGCAAAGAAGGCCGTGAAGAAAGTCGCCGCCAAGAAACCCAAAGTGTCGGCCATGGAAAACGTGCTCAAAATCATCAAAGCGAACAAAAACGGCGTCAATACCAAAAAAATCAAACAAGGCACCCGTTACAATGAAAAGAAGATCTGGAATGCCATTAACCGCCTGAAAAAACAAGGCAAAATTAAAAGCGCCCAAAAAGGTCTTTATGTAAAAATCTAATTCGGCTGCTTCTCCTAGCGGGTTCTGAAAAGATATTTCGCCTTGCTCTTGATTGAAGAGCGGGGCGCCAAGACCGAAAGAAGTATCCCGTTAAATGCCCCGCTCATTTGACCTTATTTGTGTATTCTGAAGTCTTGATACTATGTTTTTAAAAAAGGGCGGAATCGTGATTCTGCCCTTTTTTATTTTAATTTTTACAAACCAACTCCACCTAAAAAACCCAGATTTTCATCTCCAAAAGGCCTAATCGGGTTTTTCCAGCCCGGATTTTAAAAAATAGCTTCAGTTTTTCAATTTTTTTCCGATGAGGTAATGGGCCCTGCCGTCCGGTATGTCCGATCAGATCCAAAAGGAGTGTCCGCATGCCCGAAAATTGCCCCACCCTAAGCACCGGGATTTCTTCTGTGGCTGCCCAAGCCATGGGCGTAAAAGCTGAAAACCTAAGCACGGAAGCGACTATCAAGCTTTTGAAGGAATCTCTTGAGTTTGAACAAAAAATGGCGGCTGAATTGCTGAAATCCATGGGAGTGGGACAATGTGTGGACATCATCGTGTAGTTAAAGATTAAGAGATCTGAATTGGTCCAGACCGACTTCCTGATCGAATTTTATATGCATGGAGTAATCATCAAACGGATGCGAACGGACACTGACCACGGTGCCGCTGATGTTGATTTTTTGTTGGGTCTCTTCACCCGGTAATAAAAATTGCATGCTTAATCTGCGACCCAGCAATAAATCCGCCGCCTTTAGAGAAACATTGAACTGCAGGCTCAATTTTCTCCCCAACAACAAAAGCGCAGTCTCTTTTTTACTGATTCTCAGAATAAAGGAAAGCCCGCCCCGTGAAACATCCACCATCTCGCCCTTGATCGTTTTGCCCAATAATCTTCCGGTTTCATCCAGAAGCTGGATCATAATATAGCCCTGAAGCTTGACGCGTTTCTGGGCTCTCCGGTCTAAATTTTTTGACTTTAGCAACTCCTCGACCATTCTGAATTTTGAAAAATAAGTCACCAGCAATTTTTCCAACGAAGGGCATTCGGTCTGCCATTTTGATAAAACACTTTTTTCGATATAAGTCGCGTGCACCCGGGTGAGGGTCACCAATGAAGTGGTGCATACCGTGTTACAAAAAAAAGTATCTTGCCCCGCCATGTCGCCCGCTTTTAGATATTTTAGGAATATTTCCCGATCCGCTTGATGATAAATCGTTTTTAATTGGCCTTGATTGATAAAGTAAAGGTTGGCGTTCTGTTCGCCTTGCTTGAAAACGATTTCATTTACTTCATAGGTCCGCTCTTGCATGGCATAATAAAGGGCATTGGCCTCATCATTACGAAGAGCCGCATATAAGTTCGCCCAGATTTTTCGATGTCCCGGATCGATCGATTCGGCCCTTTTCTCCTCAATGATCTCGGCTGAGCGGACGATCTCCGATAAAGCCAACGGATCGACTTCAAAAAGTTTTTTTCTAAACGCTTCGGCCTCTGTGAAATTTTTTGCTTCTGCGCTTTTGACAATCAGGTCGAAGATAAGGCCGACCGCCCCTTCTTTATTGTTCTGAAGAACAAACTGATCAATGAGTTGCAGTTCTTGCGCAAGATTCGACATACATCACTCCATGCTGTCTATTCGCTTCGCTAGGCATGGTTCCTCTTTTATTCCGGGATCAATGGATTATGGCTCATTTTATTTATCTACAAGTTTCATGCCAGATAAGTTGATTATCATATGGAAAATTTTTTAAAATTGACTTAGTGTAATTTTAATTATTATTAATTTAATTAAATTTATCTTAAATTTAAATAAAAATTCTCTTAATTTTACAGGAAATCAAAGCTTTCGGACCTTTTTGAACGGATCTCTTCCATATGCCTAAACCCAAATCCACCGCCTAATTTTTAAAAACACTTGAATAACGAAAACTTAGTCCGATACCCTGATCACCAGGAAGGCATTAGCTGCAAGGCGCCCGCGAGGGCTCCTGCCCTTGCTTTCACGCGACGAATGAGGCGTATTTAGTCATACGCCGCAGTGAGGAG
>RPPU01000421.1 GCA_003819975.1 Desulfobacteraceae bacterium | reverse complement strand
GCGCCATCCTGCCCGGTTTCATCAATGCCCATATACACTTCGGGTATAACGAAAAAAACCTGGCGAATTGGGCCCAAGGCGGCATTACTACGGTTCGCGATGAGGGCATCATCTACGAAAGCAACCGCACCCTTGAGGAATTGATTGCCTTCCGGAATCAGGCCGGAAAAAATCCGCTCCTGGCCCGGCTGGTTTCCGCCGGTTATATAATCACAGTGCCGAACGGTTACGGTCAACTTCGCGTCGAATCAATCGAGGATGCCCGACTTCAAGCCGAACGAGAATTGAATGTCGGCGTGGATCTGCTCAAAGTTTCAATGGAAGACGGCTATGCCGGGACTTCCGGCCTGCCCAAACTGACCAAGGAACAATTGCAGGCCATTGTCGCGGTCGCCCATCAACGCGGAACCGTGGTTTCCGGTCATATCACCCAGGCCCGTTACATTGCGCCGTTGTTGGATGCGGGCGTGGACGACATCGCCCACACCGCCTACGACCGCATCTCCGATGACACCCTGCAACGCATGGTCAAAGACCATGTGGCCTTGGTCCCCACCTTCACCGTGTTCCGTAATTACGGCGCGCCCGAAAACATCTGCATCGACAACGTGCGCCGCTTCGCCGCCCTGGGCGGCTTGATCGGCCTAGGTAATGATTTCGGCGGCGGTCCGGGCGAATTCGAAACCGGCATCCCGATGTACGAGATCGACTGCCTGAGCCGGGCCGGCCTGACGCCCATGCAGATTATCCAAACCGCGACCCTGAACGCCGCCCGCATCTGCCGCCTGGAAAAAGAACTCGGCACCCTGGAGCCCGGCAAGCTGGCCGACGTGCTGATTGTCAAAGCCAACCCCTTGCAGGACCTCAAAACCCTGCAATCGCTCCGCTACGTGCTGCGCTCCGGCCGCATCATCCGCGATACGCCCTAATCATGCTTATTTGAACTGCCAGCCGTATAAATCCAAAAAGGTTAGGATATTCGGCCAGCTTTCAGATACACTCGATTTCGCCTTAATGGGCAAAACGTGCGTGGGCGCCCATTTTTTATATTTCATCAAATACATATTCACCTGATATTCTAATTGCATACCAAATGGGTTATAAACAGCCGACATCATGAATTTATGTTTTTTCTCGTCGACTTGTTGTGTAAATGTGATCGTAATTGTTTTTTCCGGGTTCAAGTTTTCTTTTACCGGTTTCATACTTACGATTTCATTTTCTATCAATTCAACTTCCACTAAAATCTTTTCTCCGGGGTAAATCTGAATATGATTTTCCGGTAAAACGTATGGAGCGGATTTGATCTCCGCCTGATAAAAAATCGTATCATCAACCGCCAACTTCAATGTGAAAGGCTCCCGATTGGGCAAATCATTGGTTTGGCCGAAAACAATAGTATTTATAAAAAAAACGGTAACTATTATCAGCTTTTTCATGCAGATCACCGGAGTCATTATTCAACGGCACGAAACATCCGCCTCGCGAAGCCATGATTTTTTCAGCCGAGCCGACTGGGCCCGGCTGAAAAATCCGTGGCCATCCGTGGTCATCTGTGGTTAAAATTGCTTTTTAATAATTTGATCATTCCGCCACTTCGTACAACATCTCTTCCAGCACAAAGGTCACGTTCGGCCCCAGGGCCAGGAACCGGGCCGCCAAGGGTTTTTCCTGCAGCAGCTTGAAATACTCCTCACTGTTGTATTTGATGCGGATTGTGTTCTTGTATTTCTTGTTCTGCACGGCTGCATCGACCCAGGTTTTCCCGTTTTGATACAAAGTCCGGCCCAGAACCTGACGCATCTGCGGTTGCGTGCTCCGGCCTTGTTCATTCGTCCGGGCGGCTTGTTCCAGGTTGGTGGTATCGTTCATAGCCTGAACCTGTTTGCTGGCCGCTACGCTGGCGCCGCCTTCCTTGCCTTTCATCTCCGAATAAGACCTTTTCAGATCGTCCCGCATTGCCGGAGCCGCCGTCATCGGTAATGCCAAATGATTCGTTTGCAGCCGGTTGTCCCGCACCCGGCGCTCTTCGTCTTCCACGATCAAGTAGCTGGTGTAGGGCGTGATAATGCCGTATTTTTTGGCCAACTCGGTCACTTCATCCACCAGCTCCTTGTTCTCGCCGTTCAAACGGATCTGGTCCAGCAGCCAGCCGACCTTGCGGGCGGCCCAAAGCGGGGCCACGAATTCGTTGCGGGTTTCCCGATCCGCGAAATCCAGACGATACTCATATTGCACCGGCTGCCCTTTTAATCTTCCTTCCAGAATAATGCTCCGGGTTCCGGACCCTTCGTATCTTCCTAAGACCGTGATGGAAGCGCCCTTGAACAGATCGGGCAGCTCTTGAGGATAAACCTGAGTCAACCGGATAGAGGAATCGGTTCTCAATTTGAGACCGGTCAAAACCGGGGATTGGATTTTGGTATAAAGATTGGAGATCTTGATCTCAATATCTTCTTTAGGCCCGATATAGGAACGATAGGCATTGGTTCTGATGGCGATCTTATCCAATAAATGTGTATTGATATCGTCGCCGATGCCGAAAGTGAATACGCGGGCTTGGCCCTGAGTCCGCTTTACCGCCAAATTTGCCAACTTCTCATCATCCATTTCATTGAGAGTGGGTTTGCCGTCGGTGATGAACAGCACGGCTTGCGGCCGCCATGATCCGCTTTTTTGCTGCAAAGCCAGTTTCAGGGCGTCTTCGATATTGGTGCCGCCGATGGCTTTCAGGTTCTCCACAAACCGGATCGCTTTTTGCCGGTTTTCCTCGTTGGCCAAAACCACGCCGTTGAACAAAGCCTCGGCTTCCGTAGAAAAACGGATGACCTCGAAGCGGTCGCCCCGGTTCAGGTTGTTGATACAGAACAACAGTGCTTTCTTGGCCTGTTGCAGCTTGTCGCCCGCCATACTGCCCGACACGTCCAGCACAAAGGTAATGTCCTTGTCTTCAATATCCGTGTCTTTCACTTCAAAATCCGGAGCAATATCCAGCAGGAAAAAACCTTTCGGATCGCCCGCTTCGCGGAAAGTCAGGGCCGACATGCCGATCTTGGCGCTGTCGGTTCTGAAGAACAGGCTGAAATCCCGGTCCGGTTTGACTTGGCGGGCTTCATAGGAAATAACAGCCCGGTTCGGTCCTTTGCGCACAATATCAACCTCATGGGTCGGGCTGTAGATGTTTTTAAGGGGGAATTGCGAGGAGAGGTTCACCCTGACGACCACCTCTTGCAGATCCTTAGCCGAGAATTTTTCCGTATTCAGGGGATAGAGATATTCGGTGGTGCCGTTGTCGCCGGTCAGGATTTGGTGATAGGAAATCTTGACCCGCTTGGTCGAACGGGGTTCGATTGGGAAAATCCGCACCCTAAAAAGACCTTGCTGGTAATATTCGAGCAAAGCCGGGTCAATGTTCCGGCGCACGATATCTTCGTAGATGGCCCGCGCCTTTTTGGCGTCCAGCATCTCGGCCTCGGTCTCTTTGCCGTTGATGAACATGCTGAACTTGCTGATCACCGCGCCCACCGGGATGGGGAATATATAATAGCCTTCCAATTGCCAATTGGTCGGGTTGTAAAACTCCTGGTCAATGGAAGTGGTCGCGGCCGTATCGCGGATATCCACTTCCACTTTGTGGTATTTGACTTCCAACGGAAACGGCTGCCAATTCGGCATGGGCTCCGGCCGCGGCGGTCGCGGCACCACGATGAACCCGTCGGCCGCAACGCTCCCGGCATAAAGCAGCAGCAATCCGAGCGCAAGCAATAATCCCATGGCATATTTTAATGTTTTCATGTTCTTTTCCTTCCTTTTTGTTAAATTCCCGCTTTCAGTAGAGACGCGCGACCGTGCGTCTACTTTTTTAAAAAATCATTCAATATGATTGGCATTCTTTGGAATGCGCGGACGCGTCCGCGCTTTAAAAGCGGCGACATGTCGCCGCACTCCAAAACAGTTCGAATCAGCGATCTCCAATTTTGATTCTTTGCCAATCCAAAATTGTACGCTCTCGCCTTCTCGCGTTCCCTGTCCGCCGTCTTGTCACGCCGTAGCTTTTTGGCATAGGCGGATCACGTTTGCCGTTTCATTTTTCACGTTTCACGCTCTGCTCATTCAAACACATAATTCCGCTTCTTAGCCTGCTCCCGAATGGCCTCCAGCATGGCCTGGCTCAAGCTCTTGTTCGCGTTTTTTTTCTGCTGTTCCAAAACGTATTTCTGCCGCTCCGTATTGAGTTTGTTGATCTTGGCCTGCAGGTCTTTGCGCTCTTGGGACTTTCCCGCAATGTATTTCTTTTGTTCCGCTTTGTTCATTTTCTGCATCTCGACCGGCAACTGCTCTTTTTCCAGTTTATCCAGCAAAGCCGGATCCTGGGCCGAGGCGTCCACCAGGTCCCAGACCGCATTGGAATATTGGGCCGAAGCCTTGGCCAGGGAACGCTCCGCCATGACCGCCGGAGCGACCGACTGGGCTTGCACATCCTGCTTGGCCTGCAGCTCCTTGGCTGCTTTGCCTTTGGCGCCGTAGCCCACATAAGTTTGGTTCAATTCCTGGCCCAAACGGTTGATCTCATCGTCCTGGGGCGCGGCAATATAGG